>NZ_JAMXOT010000138.1 GCF_024220515.1 Oscillatoria sp. HE19RPO | reverse complement strand
TGGGGCGCAATGCTTGCGCCCTCCGGAGGGCGCAAGCATTGCGCCCCTACAGATATGAACGGTTGGATGATTTATATTTTGCAATCCCCTTAACGGAACTCCCCAAAATAAAATCTCTAAAACGTTCGTTCGTATTGATGGATCAATGGAGCGCCCTCTTTTGGGCCTGCGCATTGCGCCCCTACAGATATGAACGGTTGGATGATTTATATTTTGCAATCCCCTAACTCGTGGGAAAGATTTGGGTAAAAATGCACGCTTTTCTTGTTACTTTAAAATTATTAAGTTTTTGAATAAACTTCCTTTATCGGAATATAAAGAGTCTCAATGGTGCGACCCATCCCTCGATCGCCGGTTTTCTCCTATAGCGCCGCTGTCTTAACTGTCCTCATTGCCCTACTCCTGACCCTCGCCTTCAAACCCCTCCTGGCTTCAACCCTGTTTCTGTTCTTTTTTGTCGCCGTAACGGGGATGACATGGTATGGGGGAATGGGTCCAGGACTGGTGACAACGGTACTCTCTGTGTTAGCCCTCGACTATTTTGTACTCGTTCCCCTCCAGAGCTTAACCGTATTCAGTGGAACCAACCTACTGCGAATGGGGTTGTTTGTCTTGGTTACCTTGACGATCGCCAAGCTGAACACCAAACTCCATCAGGTGAAACGAGAGTTAGAAATCAGCTTGACTCAACTCAAGCAGAGTGAGGAACGCTATCGGCGGATTGTAGAAACCGCCTCAGAAGGCATCTGGATTTTGGATGAGGCAGGGCGAACCCGCTATGTGAATCAGCGAATGGCTCAAATGTTAGGCTGTTCTCCAGAATCGATGCTCGATCGCCCCTTTTTTGACTGGTTTGACCAAGGCGATCGCCCCAAGGGATACCAGACCCTGACCCAACCCTATCCCGGATACCCCGAACAATGGGATGGGCGATTTCGCCGTAGCGATCGGTCCTTGCTTTGGGCGATCGTCTCCATGAATTCCATTTTTGATGACCAGGGTCAGTTTCAGGGGACCCATCTAATGCTCACCGATGTCAGCGATCGCCAACAAACCCAGGAACGCCTGCAACTCTCTTTAGAAGCCGGACGAATGGGATTTTGGGATTGGAATCTGAGCACCAACGAAGTGATTCGATCGGACAATCTGGCGGAAATTTACGGGGTGAGTCCGGGTCAATTAGAGCGGACATTTGAGAGTTCTTTAAACCTGATTCATCCCGAGGACCGGGAACGAGTCCAAGAGGCGATCGCCCAGGCGGTGGCAGAAATCACCCCCTACAGCTTAGAATTTCGGATTCAGCCCTCCCCGGAGGAGATTCGCTGGATCTTAGGCAAAGGACGAGTCTTTACAGATGCCAGTGGCACAGCAGTCCGAATGACAGGCATTGCAATGGACATCAGCGATCGCAAACAAACCGAAGAGTCCTTGAGGCAGACTCAACAGAGATTTGAGACCTTTATGAACTATAGCCCCGTTGCCGCTTACTTTAAAGACGAAGCCGGACGCTATGTTTACGTCAATCCCATGCTAGAACGGCTGTGGCAACGCCCCCTGGAGGAATGGGTGGGTCACACCGACGCGGACCTCTTTCCTTCGGCAGTCGCCCAAGAACTACAAACTCATGATGCCACTGTATTAGAAACTGACCAGGCCCTGGAATTTGTAGAAACTGCTGAACACCTCGACGGGAACCATTATTGGATTTCCTGGAAATTCCCCATGCGCGAACCCTCCGGAAAACGCTTACTCGCCGGAATCTCTCTGGATATCACCGATCGCAAGCGCACTCAAGAAGAACGGGACCTGCTCTTGGCGGACCTGGAATCCCAACAACAACTCCTGAGTGCCGTTTTGCAACAAATGCCTGCCGGGGCGATCGTTGCCGAAGCCCCCTCCGGGCAGTTAGTCTTGATGAATCAGCAAGTTAGAGAAATTTTAGGCATTTCCCTGACTCCCCTCATCACGATCCCGAGTTATCTCCAGACTTCCTACCAAATTTTTCACCCTGACGGTAAACCCTATAACTCAGACGCCTTACCCTTAGCGCGATCCATCTCTAGCGGAGAGGTTGTGGTTGAAGAAGAACTGCAAATCCAACGCGCTGATGGGACCCGGGTCACCGTCCTCGCCAACTCCGGCCCCATTCGCAACGCCGAGGGCGAAATTGTCGCCGCCGTGGTGAGCTTTTATGACATCACCGCCCAAAAATCCGCCCAAGCTGAAATCAAACGCTATGTGGATGTGGTCAAAAATATTCAAGTGGGATTAACAGTCTGGCAACTCACCCCACAAGAGGAACCCCCTTCCTTTGAACTAATGAGTGCTAATCCTGCGGCGAGTCAACTGGCGGGAAGAGATTTAGACCGGGCCGTAGGAATGCCGATTGAGACTTTATTTCCCCATCTGGTGAAAACCTCACGAATTGTCGAGTTGATAGAGGTTTTGAATAGTTCCGAAGCGCGGGATTTTCCCGAAGTCATCTACAGCGACGATGCTGGAGAGGAACGCTATTGTTCCCTGAAAGCCTTTCCCCTCCCCAATCACTGTCTCGGTTTAGCCTATGAAGATATCACCGATCGCAAACAAGCACAATTTGCCTTACTCGAAAGCGAACAACGGTTTCGGACAATGGCCGATGCTGCCCCGGTTTATATTTGGTTATCCGGAATTGATCAGCAATGTTATTATTTTAATCAACCCTGGTTAGACTTTACCGGCAGGACTTTAGAAGAAGAAATCGGCAATGGTTGGGTGGAGGGAGTACATCCCGAGGACATGGGATTTTGCCTTACTACTTATCATCAAGCCTTTGAGCAACGCCAACCCTTTGAGATGGAATATCGCCTGCGCCGGTATGATGGGGAATACCGTTGGGTGTTAGATCGCGCCGTGCCTCGATTTTCCCCCGATGGCCGATTTGAGGGATATGTGGGGTCTTGTATTGATATTAGCGATCGCAAACTTTACGAGAGTGAAATTCAGCATCTCAATGCCAGTCTTGAACGCCGGGTGACCGATCGCACCGCCCAACTGGAAGCGGCCAATCAAGAACTCGAATCCTTTGCTTATTCCGTCTCCCATGATTTGCGCGCGCCCCTGCGACATATTAGCGGATTTGTGAATTTGCTCCGCAAACGGATCGAACCCTCTCTGGATGAAAATAGTCAGCGCTATCTCAATATTATTGTCCAGAGTACCCACCAAGCTGAAGAGTTGATTGATAATTTGTTAGCCTTCTCCCGCATGGCCCGTGCTCAGATGCGCTTGATCAAAGTCGATATGAATCAACTGGTGCACGAGGTCCGGCAGACTTTGGAGATGGAAAGAGGCGATCGCAAAATCATCTGGAAGATTGCCTCATTACCCACGGTGAAAGGGGAACCCACCATGTTACGATTGGTGTTCCAAAATCTTCTAGATAACGCAATTAAATACAGCCAACGACGGGAAGCGGCTGAAATCACCGTAGGTTTTAAGGAAAACAACATCGAATTTATCTTTTTTGTGCAAGATAATGGCATCGGATTTGATATGCGCTATGCTCACAAACTCTTTGGGGTTTTTCAACGCTTACATAGCAATCCTGATTTTGTGGGCACCGGCATCGGACTGGCCAATGTTCGTCGAATTATCCATCGTCATGGAGGCCGCACTTGGGCCGAAGGTGAGGTGGATTTAGGTGCTACATTTTATTTTTCTCTTCCTAAACAACCGGAAGAAAATCAACTCGACGCGAATAGCTAAAGTTATTGTAGGGTGGGCATGGCCCACATTCACTCACCCACATTCACTCAAAGGTGGGCCATGCCCACCCTACTCCTACTCTACTCCTAGGGAAACCGTTCCTCTAGCTCAAGAAACCGGGTTTCTTTCATCAATTTAGGTAAGAGGCAAAAGTGTTTGTAGAAACCCGGTTTCTGATACCAACAGCTCAAGAAACCGGGTTTCTTTTATCAATTTAGGTAAGAGGCAAAAGTGTTTGTAGAAACCCGGTTTCTGATACCAACAGCTCAAGAAACCGAGTTTCGGGTGAGAAGGCTCAGGAACTGAAAGCCGAGGAAATTTGAAGGAAGACCGCTTACCTATCGGATAAAACCCGTGGCAATATCCGGATCTGATTCATTGATTAGACCTCTTGCAAAATTCTCTTAAGCCCCCCTTATTAAGGGGGGTTGGGGGGATCTCTTCGTTATTTTGCAAGAGGTCAAATTCTGTCATCCCGGTAAAATGAGATAAAATTCCAGCGTCATATACCGAGTAAACCCCATGAACCAGGGAGAACCAAGGATGGACATCAAACGCATTCTACTGGTAGAAGATAATGCCAATGATATAGAGCTAATTTTGACGGCACTAGCGGAAAATAACCTAGCCAATGAAGTCATCGTGGTGCGCGATGGCGAAGAAGCGCTAGATTATCTCTTTCGTCGGGGTATCTTTAGATTGAGGCGAGAAGGACATCCCATCTTGGTGATGCTTGACCTCAAACTGCCCAAAATCGATGGACTGGAAGTGTTGGCACAAATGAAGTCTACGACGGATTTGCGCCAGATTCCCGTGGTGATTTTGACCGCTTCTCGTGAAGAATCGGACCTCATTAGCAGCTACAATCTAGGGGTGAATGGCTATGTGATCAAGCCCTTAGACTTCCACGAGTTTGTGGATGCCATCAAAAGCCTAGGGCTATTTTGGGCCGTAGTCAATCAACCGCCTCCAGGCTCTTTGCCTGCGGTAGCGCGAGAATGAGTCACCTAACTAAACGAATGATGGACGGTTAAAGTGCTGCATATCCTACTGCTAGAAGATAGTCTGCTGGATGCAGAACTCATTGAGGCCCACTTGCAAGAGAGTGGTCTCAATGTGGCGTTGAAGCGGGTAGACACCTGCGAAGCCTTCCAAGAGGCCCTGGAAAGCGGGTCGTTGGACGTGATTTTGGCCGATTATTCCCTCCCTTCCTTCGATGGATTTTCTGCCTTGAAAATGGCTCAAAGCCGATGTCCGGACCTGCCTTTTATCTTTGTGTCGGCGACGTTGGGGGAGGAAGTGGCCCTGGAGACCCTGAAAAGTGGAGCCACGGATTATGTCCTCAAGCAGCGCTTAGAACGACTGGTTCCCTCGGTGCAACGAGCCATTCGAGAGGCGAAAGAACATCGCGATCGCCTGAAGGCGGAAGCCGCACTCCAAGAGAGCGATCGCCGGTTTAGAATGGCCCTGAAAAATTCATTTATCTGTATTTTCCAACAAGACCGGGACCTGAAATACCAATGGATTCACAATCCCCAGGGACCTGAAACAGCAGAGGAAATCGTCGGAGAAACCGACTACTTCTTATTTTCCCAAGCCGATGCCGACCATCTCAGCGCCCTCAAACGAGAGGTAATTGCCACCGGAACTCCCACTCGCATGGAAGTCTCAGTGACTATTTTGGGAGAAATCCGGGACTACGACCTGATTTTAGAACCTGTATTTGACGAGCAACCGAATCAGGACCCTCCCCAGGTGGTAGCGCTGATGGGGACCGCCTTGAATATTACCGAACGCAAGCAGTCGGAACGAGAACTGTATCGTCGGGAACAACAATTTCGAGCCTTAGCAGAAAATGCACCAGATATTATCGCCCGCTTTGATCGACAACTGCGCCACATTTACGTCAACCCGGCGATTGAAAAAGCCACCGGAATCCCTCCCCAGGAGTTTATCGGCAAAACCAATGCAGATTTAGGATTTCTCGAAGAAACTTACTTACAGTGGTCCCGACATTTACAAGAGATTTTTGTCACCGGAGAACCGGGTTTTCTGGAATTTGATTTTCCCTCTTCAACAGGAACCCGAACTTATCAATCCCAAGCCGTTCCAGAATTTGACATAGAGGGCCATGTTGAGTCTTTACTGTGCATTAGTCGGGATGTCACAGAAAGCAAACAAGCCGAACAGGTGCTGCGAGAGAGTGAGGCACGGTTCCGACGATTGATGGATTCCAATACCATTGGCATGGGATTCTGGCATGGGGATGCCATTACCGTTGCCAATGATGCCTTTTTGGAAATGGTGGGTTACTCCCAGCAGGAGTTACAACAGGAACCGTTGAATTGGCGCAAGATTACCCCTTCGGAATATTTACATTTGGATGAAACCGCCAATCAGCAAGCGCGTCAAATAGGCTATACCGAGCCCTTTGAAAAGGAATTTTTTCATAAAAATGGGACCCGGATTCCGGTGCTTTTGGGAGGGGCGATTTTTGACCATAATGCGGATGCGGGGGTCTTTTTTACCCTGGATTTGACCGATCGCAAACGGATGGAAGCGGCGTTACAGCAACAAGCGGAGGCATTAGAACGGGCGAATCAGGTCAAGGATGAGTTTTTAGCGGTCCTCTCCCATGAGTTGCGATCGCCCCTGAATGCGATTCTCGGATGGTCCCAGTTACTGCTGGCTCGCAAATTTGACGAAGCTACCACTCGCCGTGCCTTGGAGACAATCGAACGCAATGCGCGATTCCAAACCCAACTGATTGAGGATTTGCTGGATGTCTCCCGCATCCTACGCGGCAAGCTGACCCTGAAAGTCACGCGGGTGAATTTATCGACCCCAATCTGCGCGGCGATCGAAAGTTTACGTCTGGCGATCGAAGCCAAATCCCTGCAACTGGACTATTCCCCAGATCCCAATATCTCCCCAGTAATGGGAGACTCCAACCGCTTGCAGCAAGTGGTGTGGAATCTGCTGTCGAATGCGGTGAAATTTACCGAACCCGGGGGTCAAGTTACCCTCCGCGTCCAACAAGAGGATCAATGGGTGATGCTGCAAGTTCAGGATAGCGGAGTCGGCATTCTGCCGGAATTTCTCCCCCATTTATTTGAATATTTCCGCCAAGCGGATGCTTCTAGTACCCGCAATCATGGGGGACTTGGGATTGGATTAGGACTGGTGCGCCATCTGGTGGAACTGCATGGGGGAACCGTCAGTGCAGAAAGTCCCGGAGAGGGACAGGGGGCGACTTTTACCGTGAAACTCCCGGCGATCGCCTTCAAAACTGACTTCCAAACCCAATTACCCCAGTCTTCTCCCAAACCGAAACTGACTGGAGTGCGGGTCCTGGTTGTGGATGACGATCGGGACTCTTTGCAGTTTGTGCAGTTTGTTTTAGAACAGTCTGGGTGCCAAGTCCAGGCGATCGCCTCCCCAATAGAAGCCCTCGCCGTGTTTTCTGACTGGCAACCGGATCTGGTGATTAGCGATATTGCCATGCCAGAGGAGGATGGGTATAGTTTTATCCGCAAAATTCGGGCAATGGAGAGAAACGCCGGAGGGCAAATTCCGGCGGTTGCCCTAACAGCTTATGCCCGAGAAGAAGACCGCACTGCGGCATTTTTAGCCGGATTTCAAGAGCATTTAACTAAACCCATTGACCCCAAAGCACTCATGGCGGCGATCGAATTATTAACCCGACCTCTGGACGGATTGGAGAAAACTATCGGCAAATGAGAGAAAAGTTCAAGCCCAGTAATCCGGAATCCGGTTGTCAAAAGTCTGTACAAACCCGCAGGCTGAAGCCCGGAGGCTATACGGACAAAGCCCGCCTGCGCGGGCTCAAGAGTAAAAACGACAAAATGTTTGTAGTAACGACTTCAGTCGTTACCGCGTGACTGGGCCCAAGCCCAGACACGCCCGTTGGAAGGCGATCGCCCCAGTCCCCAAACAGATGCTTAATCTCCAAAAAATGTTTGTAGTAACGACTTCAGTCGTTACCGCGTAACTGGGCCCAAGCCCAGTAACGCCCCTTGGGAGGCGATCGCCCCAGTCCCCAAACAGGTCCTTAAGCTCAAAAAAATGTTTGTAGTAACGACTTCAGTCGTTACCGCGTGACTGGGCCCAAGCCCAGTAACGCCCCTTGGCAGGCGATCGCCCCAGTCCCCAAACAGGTTCTTACACCGCCAATTGAGAGTGTCATGGCGATCGCCATGACACTCTGGGCAACGACTGAAGTCGTTACTACAAACATTTTCTGGATTTCCCATCTCTTTTTGAGTGTCATGGCGATCGCCAAGACACTCTGGGCAACGACTGAAGTCGTTACTACAAACATTTTCTCTATTTCCTATTCTCTTTTTGAGTGTCAGAGAGCATCTCAATTTTGCCTAAAAGGGGAATTTATAAGTCTTGCTCCCCCTTCCCTCCTAGGGAAGGGGGCTGGGGGGTTAGGTCTCTTTGCCTTCTTGAGATGCTCCCGAGTATCATGGCAGAGGCCATGACACTCTGGGCAACGACTGAAGTCGTTACTACAAACATTTTCTCTATTTCCTATTCTCTTTTAATGAGAGAGTTTTTCTAAGAAAATCTGGCGATCGTCGCGGTAAATGACTTTGAGTTTTTCCTGGAAAACTGTCATAAAGGCATCAATTCCTCGCCCGGTATTACAGTGCGGGCGGTCAGGAAATTCAAAGTGATAGTCATCAAAAATAATCATGCCGCCTTCTTTGATGAGTCCCCAACTTAAGACCGCATCTTGGAGGACATCAATGGCAAAATGAGAGCCATCAATATAGACGATATGATAGGAATCTAACGGGAGCGATCGCAACACTTCTTGAGAGAATCCCACCCGTTTATCGACTTTGTGTTTCGCTCCACTTTTTTCGATATTTCCGTCAAATCTCTCCTCTACTGACTTCTGCACCGTCGGGTCATTCTTTTTACTCTCCACTACCCCCTCAAAATTATCAATACAGGTAATCCGAGCGGTTTCATGGGTCAGGATATTATCCAGCAACCAACAACTCGCCATGCCTTCAAAACAGCCCACTTCTACCACTCTCAAGTTCGGCATATTGGCATATTTTCGGAAATTCTGTTCCCAGATTGGCATCACTCCGGTAAAACAGTCGGCACTGACGTTATAGCCTTTTTGAGCAAATTGGAGAGTATAGGGAATCGTGGAAAGTTTTTTCTGGAGAATTTCGTTATTGGGCTTAAATTCCAGGGCTTTCTTTAAGGCAATTTCGGCTTGATAAACTTTTTCGACGTTACTGGTAAATAAGCCTTGATAGTACAGGGACATCCCAAGATTATAATGAGCATGACTGGAGTTGGGTTCAAGTTCTACCATTTTCTGGGCGGCATTGGCGGCTTGGGGGTATTTGCAATTCGCCCAACTTTTTTCAATGACGCGCTGGTAAATGGTGCGGATGACTTCCTGAGATTGGGGGGTATAAATGGCTGATAAAATATACCGAGCGGAACCATATTCCGACTGATTGGGGGGGATTTGGTTTAAGAGTTCAGCCGCTTCACTCAATTTACCTTGGGCCAAAAATGCCATCCCTAGGGGGTAGGTGATGGAAATGTCGGGAACGAGGTCTTTGGCTTTCCAGAAGCAGAGAATCGCGTCTTGGAATTCTCCATAGTCGCAATGTTTAAGGGCTTTATTGCGATAATAATTTCCATAAGATTGTTGGAGGCTGATGTTTTGTTTCCAGTCGGGATGGTTTAAGAGGTTTTGAGTTAAAGCAGCATCTAAGAGATTGAGGGATTTAATATGAAAAATTTGGCCTTCGGCGAGTTGGCGTAAGACTGCGATGAGGAGGGGTTGGTTGAGGTGAGAATAGTTAGAGGAGGCGAGTAATTCGGCTGTGGTGATTAACCGTTCGGTGAGGGTGGAGTCCAGGATGCCGAGGTGCAGGTAAAGTTGGAGACGGGCGAGATGGTTATTGAGATCATTGGGGCCGATCGCACTGATGCGATCGCGCAAGACTAAGGCGCTTTGCCAGTCCCTTGCGGATTCTTTCTGAGTGGCGATCGCCCATAAAATCTCATAAAGCTGCTGTCCCCACTGTTGGACTTGAGGCGGTGTTCCCTGGGACAATACCGCATTCCAGCACTGTTCAGCTTCCCTTTGCTTTCCTTGCAGTAACAAGGCGACCCCTAAATACCAGTAATTGACAATCACCTGGGGTTGCGCTTGAATGTTTTGTCGGCACAGGGCGAGGGCACTGTCATAGTCCTGCTTCGCGAAATATTCCGTAACCATCAGTTGGACTTGCATGATTTCTATTCCTATCGGTTCTCAATCAAGGGTTCAGGTTTCAAGGATGAAAGTTTCCCCATCCCACAGGGATTTTTTTGAGGTCCTTTTGAGAAAGACGCTGTTTTGGCATCTTGAAGAAACATCGCCTCCCCAAAATGGCCTCGGTGAATTCTGGGCAATTCTCTAGGATACAAAAGAATCTCAAAGAATACAAAAAAAACCGGGCTTTTGGTAAAACCCGGTGGATTCAAAACTTGGAGCAGCTTTTACAAATGTTGCTGCAAGAATTTTTCCAATCTATCCAACCCCTTCTCAATGGTGGGTAAATCGGTGGCATAAGATAAGCGAATGCAGTCATCATCCCCGAAGGCAATTCCCGGAATGGCAGCAACCTGGTGAGATTCCAGTAAGGCATCACAGAATTCCAGGGATTTCATGCCGGTTTTAGCGATATTCAGAAACACATAAAAGGCCCCTTCCGGTTCGGGACAACTAATGCCGGACATTCCCCGAATTCGTTCCAAAACCGCTACCCGGCGCAGCGCAAAGGCATGGAGCATTTCGGCCACACAATCTTGGTCGGATTCCAAGGCGGCGATCGCCCCATATTGAGCAAAGGTACAGACATTGGAGGTACTGTGACTTTGAATGGTACTCGCTGCCTGGATCAGTTCGGCATCCCCCGCTAGATACCCAATCCGCCACCCCGTCATGGAGTAAGCCTTAGCAAAACCATTACTGATAATTGTGCGTTTAAACGCCTCTTCAGAAACCTGGCCAATACTCAAATGTTGGGCGTCGTTGTAGAGGATTTTCTCGTAAATCTCGTCAGAAACGACTAAAATATCCTGCTCAACCACCACAGCCGCTAAGGCGCGAATCTCGTCGGGGGAATACACCATTCCCGTGGGATTAGAGGGGGAATTGAGAATAAACAGCTTGGTTTTCGGGGTACAGGCGTTTCGCAGTTGCTCTGGGGTGATTTTATACCCACTTTCGGCGGTGGTGGAGACGATCGCCGAGACACCGCCAGCTAGGGTGACCATTTCTGGATAACTCAACCAGAAGGGGGCCGGGATAATGACCTCATCCCCGGGGTCGAGGAGGGCCAGCATGAGGTTAAAGAGAGAATGCTTGCCGCCATTGGTGACGATGACATTTTTCGCGGAATAGTTGAGATGGTTATCGGTTTTGAGCTTCTGGGCGATCGCTTCTCGTAACTGGGGTTCACCGGCGGCGGGTCCATATTTGGTTTTCCCCGCATTCAAGGCTTTTTCTGCCGCCATTTTGATATGGTTTGGGGTATCAAAATCCGGTTCCCCTGCACTAAAACTACAAACATCTATCCCATCGGCTTTCATCGCCTTAGCTTTGGCGGCGATGGCCAAGGTCAGGGATGGCGTTACCTGTCCAACTCTTGCTGCCAGCTTCATTTGCCTACTTCAACTGAGAATAAATTTAAGGATATGCTTCGCTCAGAATATCCTACTCTACCCACTCTGAGGCAGGGATGTCAGGCGATCGTGACATCGGAGGACAGATAAACCTCTTGGATGGCATGAAACAATTTCACCCCTTCCTCAAAGGGTCGTTGGAAGGTTTTGCGTCCGGAAATTAACCCACAACCCCCAGCCCGCTTGTTAATCACGGCAGTTCGCACGGCTTGGGCGAAGTCGTTTTCCCCGGCAGAACTGCCTCCAGAATTAATCAATCCGGCACGTCCTGCATAGCAGTTAAGCAGTTGATACCGGGTCATGTCAATGGGATGGTTTGAGCTTAACTCGGTCTCAACTCGTTTGTCCGTGCGTCCGTATTTGTGGCCCAAAGCTTGGGAAACTGCCCCATATCCGCCATTGCATTCCGGTTGTTTCTGTTTGATGATATCCGCTTGGATGGTCACGCCGAGGTGATTGGCTTGGCCGGTGAGGTCGGCGGCGAGATGGTAGTCTTGGTCTTGTTTAAAGGCGCTATTTCGCAGGTAACACCAGAGGATGGTTGCCATGCCATATTCGTGCGCTTGGGCGAAGGCGGCGCTGACTTCCTGGATCTGCCGGGTGGATTCCGGGGAACCAAAGTAAATGGTTGCACCGACGGCAACGGCCCCTAAGTTCCAAGCTTGTTCGACGCTGGCAAACATGATTTGGTCATATTGGTTGGGAACGGTGAGCAGTTCGTTGTGGTTGAGTTTGAGGATAAAGGGGATTTTGTGGGCGTATTTGCGCGAGACGCTGCCGAGGACGCCTAGGGTGGTGGCAACGGCGTTACAGCCTCCGGCGACTGCTAATTTAATAATGTTTTCGGGATCAAAGTAGATGGGGTTGGGGGCAAAGGAGGCGGCGGCTGAATGTTCGATGCCTTGATCTACGGGGAGGATGGAGAGGTAGCCGGTGTTGGCGAGATTTCCGTGGGAATAGAGTTGCTGGAGCGATCGCAATACTTGGGGCGAGCGATCGCTACTGGCTGCCACCCGGTCAATCCAATCCGGTCCCGGCAACTGAAACATCTGTTTGGGCAGTTTGGCCTGATATGTGAGTAAATCTTCGGCTTCATTTCCCAGGATCGAGGCGATCGCTGAAGGGCTTGATAGGGTCGTTGTCATGGTGTTTTACCTCACAATTTTCTAAACTCCACTGTTTCATCATATCGTTTCCCTCTCGCGACCGTTGTCCGATGTTTCGATTTAACCCAATTTTTTTCTCGTGAAACTTTCCTATTTTTGGCTGCAACTGTAGCAACCCGCAGCCGTTTTTAATCAGATTGAGTCCGTGGGTTTATGTCATTAGATAGAAGACGACCCTCCAAGCTACGGGTTACAATTAACCCTATTCCCAAGGACAAGCCAGCACAATTCAAGAATAATTTAAGAATATTTTGTCCGAGGAGCAAGTCAAGGAAGGTTAAGAGCGCTTATGAAAGTACCTGTAGAAATTACTTATCGAAATCTTGAAAAAACCGATGCGATTGATAACTTAGTTCGCGAAAAAATTGCCAAACTTGAAAAATTTTGCGATCATATCACAAGCTGCCGAGTGGCGGTTGAAAAAACCAACGATCGCCCCAGTAGTGGCTCTCCCTATCGGGTTCGCTTCGATATCACCGTTCCCCCATCCCATGAAATCGCCGCAGTTTGTAATCCCGGTGAGGGGAATCAGTATGACGAACTCGACACGGTAATTCGCAATGCTTATGAGGCGGCCCGTCGTCAAGTGGTGGAACTGACCCAACGGCAAAATAATAAGGTGAAAGATCATCCCGCCCAAGCAATGGGAGCAGTCGTCTCTAAGCTATTCCCCGAGGACGGTTATGGCTTTATCAAAACTTTGGACAGTGGACGAGAAATCTATTTTCACCGCAACAGTGTTTTAGGCGATCGCTTTGATGAATTAAAAGAAGGGACAGGCGTACATTTTTCCGAAACCCAAGGAGAAATGGGACCCCAAGCCACCAGTGTTCATCTGGTCAATAAACTCGGTTCAAATGAGGCGACAGCCCAAGAGTCTAACGTCGAACAACCCCTGGGTTGGAAATAATTATAGAGTTCTGGACTCCTGGGGTACAGATTCCGCTCAGGAGTGAGGAGTGCGAGCATCTTGCTCGCTAATGTAGAGGCGATTCGCGAATCGCCTCTACATTTCGCCTCTACATTTCGCCTCTACATTTCACTTTTACAGTTAGGGCTTAAGGCTAAAAATGGCGTAAGTCCCATCAGATAAAAACAGTAAACAATAAATCAGGAGAAGACAATGGCTTTAGCATTAAAAACACGGGCGATCGGTGTCTTTGAAGATAGCCAAACTACAGAAAATGCCTTGAATGCCCTCCGTGAGGCAGGATTTTCAATGGACAATATCTTAGTCGCCACCCAAGATAATATCCCCGATGAAATGGAGAGTCCCGATAGTAAATTTTTGGAGAATCGCACCGTTGAAGGCTTAGGAAAGGGTGTGATGAATGGAACGGTTTTCGGGGCGATCGCCGGTTTATTTAGTGGCCTGACGACCTTATTTCTCCCGGGACTCGGCCCGATCGCCGTCGTCGGTCCCGTCGCCACCATCGCCGGTTTGACCGCCGCAGGCAGCTTTTATGGGGCGCTAGGAGGGGCGATCGTCGGCACGGTTGCCGGAGATAAATTTACCGAAGGTCAAGCCAATATTTATCATCAACATTTGACCCAAGGACATTATTTAGTTCGCCTAGAAGGGACCGAGGAACAAATCGCCCAAGCCGAATCTATCTTAAGCGCTCACGGCATTCAAGAATGGCAACTGTATCAAGATACAGAGAATTACTAAGCCATCACTATCTTTACCTGGGCAATGAAAAGGGCGTTTTAAAGCGCCCTTTTCATTGCTACTCCCTAAAAACTAGGCCACTTCCAACTTATTTTCAACTCATCCTAAGCCTCACAGTCCTGTCAAAAGGAAGAGAACTTGTTTCTACAATCTACCTCACATGATAGAGGTTGAAAGTAAAAAAAACACCTTAGTATAGAGATAACTGAAGATAGCTCAAGAGGAGGATATCCAATGAGCGTGATAAATAATTTAAAAAAACTTTTGGGAGTAAGCGCCGCAGTGTCCTTGGGCGCAACAATGATTCCCGCCAGTTCTATTGCTGCCCCAAAAGATGCATCTTTTGAGATGGCACAAGCCCAAATTGCACAAGTCCCGGCCTGCCGCGAAGTCGAGGCAGAACCTGGTTTAAACATTCGCACCCAGCCCTGGGGAGAGGTGATCGGAAGTGTGCGAACTAATGAATATGTCTATCTGGAAAACCCTTCCCCTCCCGCTCGGGATTGGGTACAAATTCAATCCCCAATGAATGGCTATGTGGCGGCAAGCTATCTTAGCTACTGTACAGAAGCAGCCGCCCAGCAGCAACCTGTGGCTAGATATGACCAGCCCCTAATGACAACGGAACCCGGGCTGATGGACCAACCGATCGCCCAATCTGGAAGCTGTCGGGAAATCAACTCCCCTAGAGGGTTGAGTGTGCGATGGCAACCTGAGACTGACAGTGAGACCAAGGTAGTCTTACCGGATAATACCCGGGTTGAGATTGAAAGCCTCGGCCAGAATGGATGGGTACCCATCTCCGAACCTGTTCAAGGTTATGTTGATGCAGAAGAACTTGCCATGTGCGGTCAATAGATGGTAAGTAATTGAAGAGAGCTTAACATTCATAAGGAGAATACCCAATGAGCCGCACTACACTCAATAAGATGAAGAAAATCTTCGGCGTGGGTGCCGCCGTATCATTAGGCGCAGCTTTACTTCCGGCGACTTCTATCGCTGCTTCCGAGGGTACGTCAGCAGTAGCTCAACAGCAACCCCTAACTGGAGTTGACCCACAAGGACTGATTAGTCACCAATCGGGACAAACTCAACCGGGTCAGGGTGAACAACCGATGATGCAACCGGGTCAAATGCAACCGGGTTACATGATGCAACCGGGTCACATGATGCCACAGTGTCCCATGATGCAACCGGGTCACATGATGCAACCGGGTCAGATGATGCAACCGGGTCAAATGCAACCGGGTCAAATGCAACCGGGTCAAATGCAACCGGGTCAGATGCAACCGGGTCAGATGATGCAACCGGGTCAGAGGGAAGATAACTAAATATAACTAAACTTGGGGAAAGAACGAGTATAAATCCCAAATGTGATTTCATCCTTTCCCCTCTATAAGGGGATGGCAATGCTATCCCCTTATAGCCGATCGCTCAGATCGCGATCGCCTCCCGGCAAAATGCCCCTTTCTGTTTCCAGAAGGGGGTAATTTGCTGTCATTGCAGAGGGCTGTCAAGAAAGGGCCCCAAACCCCGTTTCTTGCCCCTGAAAGCTCAAACCATCCCCGCATCCTAGTTCATACCAAATCCGGGTATGAAAAGTCGTTTTTATGGAGTAGCCTGCGTAGGCAGGCTTTGTCTTGTGAGCCTCCAGGCTTGAGCCTGTGGGTTTTTACAGACCGATTCCAACCGGATTCCGTATCAGAAGGAGCAAACGGCCTACTATAGTTAAGAACCTTTAAGCAAATCTGAACCTAAAGCTTATGAAAATTGCGATCGCCGGTGCAACCGGATTCGTGGGCAGTCGATTAGTAGAAAAACTCCAACAAGCGGGTGATCAAGTCTTAATCTTAACCCGCAATCCCACCAAAGCCAAGCGCGTCTTTCCCGATGCCGCCTTTCCCAACTTAGAAATCATTGCCTATACCCCCACCGAATCCGGTCCCTGGCAACAAGCACTCAGCGGATGTGATGGAGTGGTGAATCTTGCCGGTGCTCCCATCGCAGACGAACGCTGGACTCCCGAACGCAAACAGGAGATTCTCAACAGTCGCAAACTCGGAACCCGCAAAATTGTCGAGGCGATCGCCACCGCCAATCCCAAACCCTCCGTCCTCGTCAATTCTTCCGCCATTGGATACTACGGTAGCAGCGAAACCGCCACCTTTGACGAAACCAGCGCCTCGGGTAACGATTTTCTCGCCCAAGTCTGTCAGGAGTGGGAAAACGAGGCGCAACAGGTCAAGCAATCCGGAACCCGCTTGGCAATTATTCGTAGCGGCATCGTCGTCGGCAACGGAGGGGCGATCGCCAAAATGCTCACCCCCTTTCGACTCCTCGCCGGAGGCCCTCTCGGCAGCGGTCATCAATGGTTTTCCTGGATTCATCGCGAAGACCTAGTAACCCTGATTCTCTTAGCCTTACACAGGTCCGATATCCAAGGCATCCTCAACGGCACCGCCCCCAACCCCGTCCGCATGAACGAATTATGCCAGATTCTCGGACAAGTCCTCCATCGACCCTCCTGGTTACCCGTCCCCGATTTTGCCCTCCAGCTTATCCTCGGTGAAGCCGCACAAGTCGTCCTAGAAGGACAACAAGTGTTACCCAAACGCCCCCTAGAATACGGCTTCGACTACCGCTATCCCACCATCAAACCCGCCCTAGAAGAAGTGGTATCTCACGGATAACAGGAAGCACAAGAATAAAATCTAAAATTCTTCCCCAGTTCGTAGTAACGACTTCAGTCGTTCTCTTAGTTCGTAGTAACGACTTCAGTCGTTCTCTTAGTTCGTAGTAACGACTTCAGTCGTTCTCTTAGTTCGTAGTAACGACTTCAGTCGTTATCCGGTGTTCGTAGTAACGACTTCAGTCGTTATCCGGTGTTCGTAGTAACGACTTCAGTCGTTATCCGGTGTTCGCAGTAACGCTCAGGAGTTACGCAGATTTTAAGAATCTACCCTAAAATGTAGAGGCGATTCGCGTTCTCGCCTCTACATTTTAGGGTTTAATGTTAAAGAGTGCGTAAGTCCTGAAACTGTAAAAGGTAACGACCCATGATTGTGGCCAAAGGTAACACCCCACAGCTTACCCCCGAAGAATACTTTGCCTGGGAAGAACAGCAGCTAGAAAAACATGAACTGATTGACGGTCAAGTTTATGCCATGACTGGCGGTAGCGTTAATCATAGCCGCATTGCCATTCGATTGACAGCTATGTTTGATAACCATTTAGACGCGAGTCATTGCATCATCGGTAACTCAGACCTAAGAGTTAATATTGTTGACACCCATAACTATACCTATCCAGATGCCAGCGTCACCTGTGACGATCGCGATCGAACCACCTCCCAATACATCACCTACCCCTGTCTTATTGTGGAAGTCTTCTCCAATAGCACCGAAGCCTACGACAGAGGCGGCAAATTCCGAATGTATCGCCAAAATCCAGCCCTCATCGATTACCTATTAGTCAGTTCCACCCGCATCGAAATGGATTTATATCAAAAAAACAACGCAGGCGATTGGTTGATTATCAACTACAAATCAGGCGACACCATCGAACTCAAAAGCATTAACTTAAGTTTCCCGATTGAACAAGTCTATCGCGGTCTTGATCTAACCTTAGAAACCCAAACTTGAGATAAAACGATGACCCTCAGCGAATTAACCCCAGGCATCAGAGAACAGATCGGAGCTATTGCCGCCGTTAGCGCAAGAGATGCTCATTCGTTGCGGTCTTCTTCTCAACTCTACGAAAAATTGATTCAACAAATCATAGTTTTAAGTCAGTCGAACGAGTTTTCCCTAATGGCTTTGATAAGCGACTATTTAATTATGAACTATCAGCTTAAATTAGAGCAAATAGACAAACTCAAAACTTGGTTGGAGGGCTTTAGACCTTTTGACCCCCTGCTCGTCAGTGAACTCAAAAAACTCTATGATGTTCGATTGACTTATAACTCGAATGCGATTGAGGGAAATACTTTAACTCAAAGTGAAACTGAGTTGGTTTTAACCAAGGGCATTACGGTTGGAGGCAAGACGCTTGATGAACATTTAGAAGTTATCGGACATAAGGAGGCAATTAACTATATTGAAACCTTAGCCCAAAAAGATACAGAAATTAATGAATGGGAAATCAAACAAATCCACAATCTCATTCTCCGCAGGATCGCACCGGATGAAGCGGGGAGTTATCGGACTCTGGATGTGATGGCGGCAGGAACGGATTATCGGTATCCCGCCCATTATTTATTGTCCCAATTGATGTATGATTTTGTCAGGTGGCTAAATTCCGAAGCTGCCTTAAGACTGCATCCGGTGGAATATGCGACAATGGCGCATTATCGGTTTGTTTCGATCCATCCGTTTCAGGATGGCAATGGTCGGACGGCTCGATTATTGATGAATTTACTGTTAATCCGTGCGGGTTATCCTATTGTGGTGATTAACAACCAAGTTCGTAATGATTATATTAATGCGTTAGCTTACGCACAACAAAATCAAGATGATTTAAGTCAGCTTTTTGAGTTGGTTTATGAGGCTGCGATCGCCTCACTGGTGGAAGTCTTAGGGGTCTTGGCGACGGCCAAGAGTAGTCAAGGAAAAGGGCAGGATTTTTATCGAGAAATTACTAATTTTATTGATAGAAATTTTAAGGGATAGTTAAGTGGAAACTTAGGCTCTATTTGTTGTATTGTATTGAGGGCGGTTTGGGCTATGAATATTTATTTGCCACCAGCATATGAGCATTTTTTTCAATCCCCCCTTAAACGCCTCGAAGCCCTAGAACAAATCCGCCGAAAATCCCATCAATATAAATACAATGCTGAACCCATATTTCAAAGATTTTATACAATTATTAAACGCTAATCAAGTTAATTATCGGATTATTGGGGGTAACCTTCCTCATCCCCCACTCCCTACCAACAACCCCCAACAAAGAGTTATTTTTCCCCAAAAAAATGTGGCTGTACCTGAATTCAGGACAGCCGCCCAAGCTTATTCTGTGTAGAATGTGAAGTTTTCTTAACTTCCAACTAATCTAGGGCGTCCCCTAATTCGGGGTCCGCTTCCAAATTATCCGGATCGACATAGTGACAGGAATTTTCGACGCAAATCAGCGCCCAGCCTGAATCTTCAATGCCCATCAGCTTATAAGAGGCTTCTTGAACGAAAAATCCTTTATGATTACGGGTCTCGGGTTTGACAGTAACGTTATCGATAGTCATTTCTACTCAACTCCTTGTTTAAAATGCAGATTTGCGATCAACCTGTTTCTAAAGTTTATCGCTAAGTTCATCAAATCTTATCATTAAAATAACCTTTTTTTTATTAAGTTTTTCAAAAAAATATGAACAAATATAAATACTCATCGATTCTGGGGTTTAGATGACTTCAGGTGGTTGACCCACACTTAGGGATATAGAACAAAAATGCTCAATTGCAGTGACATTTCCGTTCCAGTCTGGGCCAGTCGCCTGGGCTTCTGGGAAATCTTAAAACATTGTTAAAACTTGAATGAGAATGGTCCAGGGGCTGGACCCATCAAGGGTTGTCACCGTTCTTGGGGTCACCGCCTTCCCAGGAGTGGTCCTCAATTTGTCCTGAGAAAATCGCAGTGGGAATGAGGCGGAAGGCGGTGGAGTCGGGAACGATCCAGAGAGGGAACTATTGGAGTCATATCCGGGATCGCGGACTTGAGTCACAAGACTATCATTTCATGTTAAACCTAAAATTAAGATCGTGCAGGATAGGGGATGCCGTAACCGATGAAGAGGCCATTATTAACAGCAGTAATCCGAAGGAATAAGGTCGGGGCGATCGCACCGTTGCAAACCCTGACCACTCAAGTATTAATACCTGTAATCCGAGGGAGTCAAGTTGGGGCGATCGCCCTCTTGCAGACCTTGAGTGCGACCCTAACCCTCGCACAACCTCAACCCCCGGTAGAAACTACCCGCTTTTTCTGCGGGACCGTTGAGGAAATTCCCGCCACAATGGTGCGGACCCCTAACGGGGAAATGCCGATGGTGATTTGGGATAAAAATGCCATCAAAGACCCGGAGATTAACGCTCAACAACAGTGTGAGGAAGTCTCCACGCGCTTTCAAACCTACTATGACACCGGGACCCTCAACTATATCACCAGTGGGATTATGAACGGCCAACTGGTTGCCTGTGTTGCACCCGGAGAAAATGAACCCTGTAGCGGGATGTTATTTCCCCTCAGTGGGGGTAGCAATCCCCGAGGAATGTTGCAACGAATGTTCCGAATTCGGGTGGCATCCGCAGGACCGATCGCCGAAACAACCGAACGCCTCTACATCAGCTTTGATAAGTATTTAAACGGGGAATATCCCCAACTCCCCGGGTTGGGAAGTCGGACTCCCCCAGTCCCTCGTCGAGATGTTCCCCAATCAAGGTGAGGCAAAAACAGTATGCAATGGTCTAAGGCGGGTTTATCAGCGGCGATCCTTGGGGTAGGGGCCGTCATTTTAGTAGCACAGGCCCCGAGTTCCTTACCTCAAACCCAGGGGATTGAAGAACAGGCGATTTCGGCAATGGGTCGAGAGGTTTCGGTGGTGATTAATGGCCAAAATCCTGGTTCTGGGGTGATTATTGCCCGCAATGGCAATACTTACACCGTACTGACGGCCAAACACGCGATCGCCACCCCGGATGAGTATGCTATTCTCACCACCGATGCTCAAACCCATCCAGTCGATTATTCCCGGGTCAAAAAACTGCCCGGAGTGGATTTAGCAGTGGTGGAATTCACCAGTCCCAACCGCTACCGAGTCGCTCATTTCGGCAATTCTGATGACGCAATGGAAGGGGCGACAATTTATGTCTCCGGTTGGCCCCATCCGGGACGAGTGATTACGGAACGGATTTATCAGGTGGCGAAAGGCACGATTTCCGGTCGTCCTCTCACGGCATTAGAGGATGGGTATGGGTTAATTTATACCAATATCACCCGTTCGGGAATGAGTGGCGGTCCGGTATTTGACAATCAGGGTCGGTTAATTGGGATTCACGGAAGGGCCGAAGGGGAACCGATTTACAATCCCGATACCGGAGATACGGTGGATGTCAAATCCGGGTTTAATGTCGGTATGCCCATTAATACCTTTGTGAGTTTGGCCGGGGAAGCGGGGATAAATGTACCTCGCTTAGGGGATAATTTGGCTGCTGCGAGTCTGACTCTCCCGGGCCATTCGGCCTTGGTGTTGGCGGTGGCGATGGCCCCAGACAATCAGACGATCGCCAGTGGGAGTAAAGATGGCATCATCAAACTTGCTAATAACAATACCGGCCAAGAAATTCATACCCTCACTGGCCATACGGATGCGGTAACTGCTCTCACTTTTAGTCCCGATGGGCAAACGTTAGTGAGTGGCAGTGAGGATGGGACGGTCAAACTCTGGAACCGGCAATCTGGGGAACTGGTGAGAAGTATTAAGGGCGATCGCTCCTTTGTGAGGGCGGTTGCCTTTAGTCCTGATGGTACTCTCCTGGCCTCCGGCAGTGCGGAAGATACAGACATTAAACTCTGGAATCCCCAAACCGGAGACTTAGTTCGCACCCTCACCGGACATCGAGACTATGTGAATAGCGTGGCCTTTACAAGCGATGGCAAACTCTTGGTGAGTGGCAGTACCGATCAAACCATCAAACTCTGGAATCCCGAATCGGGCGAAACCATCCAGACCCTCACCGGGAATGCTAACCGGATTACCTCCGTTGCCACGTCTCCTTATGGCAACCTCCTCGCTGCCGCCAGTGCAGACGATGGACTGGTGAAAGTGTGGAATCTTCGCACCGGGGAATTGCTGCATACGTTAACAGGTCATCGGGGAACTGTTTATAGTATTGCTATTGACCCTTACGGACATATTTTGGCAAGTGGCGGAATGGATGGGACAATCCAGATTTGGAACCTTTATACGGGGAATCGGGTGCGAAATTTGGACGTGATCAATTCAGGAAGCGGCCATCAAATTTCCGTGTTTTCCCTCGCCTTTTCTGGCGATGGTCACATCCTGGTCAGTGGTGCAGAGAATGGCCGGGTTCAATTGTGGCAAATTCCCCAGCGTTAACTGTATTTTAGAGTTCATTTAATATCATGTTTCGGAATTGGTACTCTGGCATTTCCACGGTTCTATTAAGCGCTACAATTGTAGCAGTTTTATCCCCTGCTGCTCGTCCCCAAACTGTCGATGAGCGAGTGATTGCGGCCATCGCCAAATCCATGACGGTAATTATTCATGGTCAAAATCCCGGTTCGGGAATTATTATTGCCAAACAGGGGAATACTTACACGGTGTTAACCGCGAAGCACGTTCTGGCAACTGAGGATACTTATCAAATTGTCACCCCCGAAGGGACTGAATATCCGCTCAATTATAACCAGGTCACTAAACTGCCGAATTTAGACCTTGCCTTGGCTCAATTTACCAGTTCTGAAAATTATCCCGTGGCGGTGATGGGGAACTCGGATACGACGACAGAAGGAACGGGGGTTTATATTTCTGGATGGCCGCATCCGGGACAGGCAATTACCCAACGGATTTTTCAAATTACCTCGGGAAAACTTTCAGGGCGAGCGATGGGGGCAGCAGAAGAGGGATATGAATTAGTTTACACCAATGTGACGCGATCGGGCATGAGTGGCGGTCCAGTTTTTGATGAAACTGGGGTATTGATTGGCATTCACGGACGTGCCGAAGGGGAACCGATTTATAATCCCGAAACCGGGGATACAGTGGCGGTCAAATCCGGGTTTAATTTGGGGATTCCTCTGAATCTCTTTTTAGAAACTGCTGCGGAAGTTGGGGTTAATTTACCTTATGCTCGATTTAATTTCTTTTCCGTAGAGGATTTGAAAGTCGAGGACAAGTTTTTTGTGACTTCGGCAGCGATCGCACCGGATAATCAGACGGTGATTGCAGGGTATGGAGATGGAATCATTCGCTTGTGGGATTTGTCTACCGGGGAGTTAACACAAACCTGGAATCAAGGCAGTCGCCATTACGCGAAAAAAGTCCACATCACCCCCGATGGAAAATCTTTAGTCAGTCTCCATCGGCGGGATGCCGAACCGGATATCATTCAGGTTTGGGACCTAGGAACGGGTGCAATTCAACACACTTTTAATGGCAATTTCTTCACGGCGATGAGTCCCGATGGTCAACTGATTGCCACGGGAAATCATGGCGAGAATGTGATTAATTTGTGGGAGGTGCAAACGGGAACTCTCAAAACTGCGATCGCCCTGGAAAATGAAACCACTGATATAGCCTTTAGTACCGACGGTCAATGGATTGCTGTGGCGAATGCTTATCACGGGAGACTTTTAAATTTAGCCACCCAAGAACCTGTTCAAACAGTGCAATATCCCCTCGATACTCCGGCAAAACAAACTGTTCGATGTGTTGCCCTTAGTCCCGATGGAAAAACCTTTGTCACCGCCTTAATGCCTAGAGCAACGAGTGTCTATAGTAGTACAGCAGGTCGAGTGATTGTTTGGGATATTCAAACCGGGGAAATCCTCAAAAATTGGGCGATTCCTAAAACCCATATTAAATTTAATTGTTCTTTATTTTTTGACCCTTCTGGACAAAGATTAGTGTTGGCAGGAGGGTCGGTTGAGGATGAAGAATCAGTATTAATGTGGAATGTTCAAACCGGAAATCGACTGTTTTTCCCCCAGGGAAAAGTAGTTGCCGCCTTCAGTCCTGATGGTCAAACTTTTGTGACCGGAAGTTATGAAAAAGGAGGTTCAGGTGCAGGTGCTCAATTTTTGAGGGTTTGGCGATCGCATCCTTAAAATCCTTAAATCCAACTCGCTTACAGAGGAAAACATGAGTCACACTTTCAGGTTCAATTTTCATCAAACCACAGCAGCAATTGTCATTCCTGCGATCATCAGCAGTGTCATGCCGATCGCCTTGGGTCAAGTTACTCAAGCCGACATTGCCACCCTGACGCAGCAAGTTACGGTGGTAATCAACGGCCAAAATCCGGGTTCAGGAGTAATTATTGGCAAGCAAGGGAACACCTATACGGTGTTAACTGCTAATCATGTGGTTGCCAGTCCCGATGAATATCAAATTGTCACAGCAGATGGGGTAGAATATGCGCTCAATTATACCAAAGTTCGGAGATTGCCGAATTTAGATTTAGCTTTGGTTGAGTTTACCAGTAACCAAACTTATGCGATCGCCGAGATGGGAGATTCCGATATCGCCCAACCGGGAACCTTGGTGTATATTGCGGGTTGGCCCCATCCGGGAATTGCCATTACGGAACGGATCTTTCAAATGACGCCGGGTCAAATTTCCGGGCGATCGCAGTCAGGAACGGAGTCGGGATATGAACTGGTTTATACCAATATCACGCGATCGGGCATGAGTGGCGGTCCCGTTTTAGATACCTTGGGTCGCCTGATTGGGATTCACGGACGCGCTGAAGGACAAGCGATTTATAA
Organism: Oscillatoria sp. HE19RPO; assembly: GCF_024220515.1. GTDB lineage: Bacteria > Cyanobacteriota > Cyanobacteriia > Cyanobacteriales > Laspinemataceae > Laspinema. The sequence continues at coordinate 3,318 of NZ_JAMXOT010000138.1, read as the reverse complement.
TCCCGATACGGGAGATACAGTGGATATCAAATCCGGGTTTAATTTAGGCATTCCCCTGGATACTTTTATAGAATCCCTTGAAGCGGTGGATCCAACAGTTTTATCCACTAACCCTTCCTTTGCCACTCCCCTTACCACGGCAGCAAAACAGGCATTAGGAGAAAACCGTGTGACCGATGCCCTCAGTTTATACAAGCGGGCGACGGAGGTGAATCCGGAGTATTTAGAGGCGATATTTGGACTTGGACAGGCGTACTATGAATCCGGCGATCGCAACATGGCGTTGAGTCAGTTTGAAAAGGCAGTAGAATTAACTCGCGCTGAAATGGAACGACTCCGATCGCTGGGTACAGTGGAACTTGTAGCTTATAATAATAATGTCAATGTAGAATTGGCCTTGGGGACCCTGTTGTTTACATCCGGCGATCGCCTTGAGGGATTAAATCTGCTCGTGGGTCTTTTGCAATATAATAACCAGCTAGTGAGAGATAAACTCTTTCAACCGGATTTTGCCAGTAGTCGCCTGCGGAGTGATGCGGTCCCCCTGCAACAGTATGGTGAAAAAATCCTATCCACCGAAGCGGGTGAATTACCTCCAGAATTCAATCAGGGACAGGTTCTCTACGAATTGGGACAAGTTCAGGCAGCGATTCCCTACTTTCAAATCATCCTGGATAAATATAAAAATGACCCCCGAGTGATGTTAGCACTGGCAATCGCATTCCAGGAAACCGGCCAAAGCGATCGGGCGGATGTCTTACTCCAGGAGATCCAATCGGAAGACTCCCAGGACGCAGTGACAGGGGAATCTGGAGGATGGTTGGGCATTTTTTGGAGCGATCGCCTGATTGAAAAAGCTCGACCATTGATTCCTCCTCAGACGTGAAACCCCTCGGTGCATCTACATTTTACCGCCCTTCTTCGCGTCAAAACTCAGTCCCCTTATCCCCTTTGATAATAACCGTGATAATTCAGCGCACTTTGACCCTTTGTTCCCTTTGGACTGCCGCCATCCTCACCCTAGAATTAGCGGGGTTCACCCAACCGGCACATTTACAACCCCTCCCCCAGTCTTCTCTGTCCCAGATTCAAGTGACTCAAGCTGACATTGCCACCCTCGCGCAGCAAGTGACGGTGGTTATCAACGGGCAAAATCCCGGTTCAGGAGTGCTGATTGGCAAGCAAGGGAATACCTATACGGTGTTAACCGCCAATCATGTGGTTGCCAGTCCTGATGAGTATCAAATTGTCACGGCAGATGGGGTACAACATCCGCTCGATTATACCACTGTTCGGCGATTACCGAATTTAGATTTAGCCTTGGTTCAGTTTACCAGTAACCAACCTTATGAGATCGCCCAGATAGGAGATTCCGATATCGCCCAACCGGGAACCTTGGTCTATATTGCGGGATGGCCCCATCCGGGACTTGCGATTACAGAACGGATCTTTCAAATCACACAGGGTCAAATTTCCGGGCGATCGCAGTCGGGAACTGAGTCTGGATATGAACTGATTTATACCAATATCACGCGATCGGGAATGAGTGGCGGTCCAGTTTTAGATAGCTTGGGTCGTCTGATTGGGATTCACGGACGCGCTGAGGGACAAGGGATTTATAATCCCGATACCGGCGATACGGTGGACATCAAATCTGGGTTTAATTTAGGCATTCCCCTGGATACTTTTATAGAATCCATTGAAGCAATGGACTCAACAGTTTTATCCACCAATCCTTCTTTTGCTTATCCCCTTTCAAAACAGGCCGATCGCCAGTTAATTGCTAACCAAATTCAACCGGCAATCGCCCAATATCAAAGAGTTTTAGCCATAGACCCGAATTATCTACCGGCAGTCTTTGGGGTGGGACAAGCGCAGTATCAAGCGGGAGACAGTTCATCGGCAATTTCCCAATTTCGGAAAGCCATTAATTTAGCAACCGAGGCGATTTCGCAAGCTCAAGCCAATCCCAACTCCTCCCCCCAACAGCAACTCTTATTAGTCGAATTCAACGAAGTTCAAGGGAACGCCCAAGTCGCCCTCGCCAGTGCCTTATATGCCAATGGTGAAGGCAAAACAGCCCTTTCCCTCGTCTTTGAACTCTTACAAAACGCAGAAAATTGGCGGGGGAGAGCCACATTATTGCAACCGAATTTCCCCGGGTCTCGCCTCCAATCTGATGCCCAAACCATTGCTACGATAGGACAAGAAATTGTCACCCAAGGGGTAGATTATTTACCCACAGAATTCAACCTTGCCCAAGCGCTTTATGAGCGGGGCCAAGTGCAAGAGGCAATTCCTTATTTAGAAACTTTATTTCAAAAAAATCCCCAGGACCCGCCTCGAAAAATTGCCTTAGCAGCCGCCTTAAATGCTACCGGAAATCGCGAAGAAGCAAACCGTTTAGTTTCTGAGTTGCAGTCGGAATATGTGGATCAATTTGGAGATGAAAACTTCGAGTTTTTGTTGATGGGACTGTGGAGTAGTCGTCTGCGGGAAGATGTCACGGAAATTTTAGCTTACTATCGTCCCAGTGGAACTCGCGCAACTTCCCCCGAATTTTCTAACAGTACCCTGTTACATTCTGCCGAAGATAGCGATCGCGCTTATATCGAGTTCCTGTCCCTCTCTCGCGATGGCAAAATCCTCGTCAGTACCAATGGCGAAGGGACAATTAAAGTCTGGGATATTGAAAAAGGAACCGTTCGTCATACCTTCTCCTGGACAGGTAACCTCCGGGATGCGATCGCCCTGAGTCCCGACGGACGATTGCTCGCCGCAGGCATCTGGGATGATACCGATAATACCGCCAAAGTCCAACTCTGGGATACTCAAACCGGCGAAGCACTGCGAACCCTCACTCACATCAGTGATGGAATTACCGCAGTCGCCTTCAGTCCCAACAGTCAAACCCTTGCCAGTAGCGCTAAAAACATCATCCTCTGGAATGTGAATACCGGAGAAGTGATAAACACCCTGCCCGGAAACTCCCCCTATTCCAGTTATTCCCTCGCCTTCAGTCCCGATGGCGATCGTCTCGCCAGCAGCAGTGTGGAACTGATCCAACTCTGGAATTCCCGCAGTGGCGAACAAGTGAACCAAATCGAACTCTCCGGGGAACATATCGTCAATGGACTGATATTTAGTCCCCAGGGGAATCTCCTCCTCGGTAAAAGCAATAAGGGAACTCCAAAAAATAAAACCTTCAAAAAACCCGCACCCTGAAGGGTGGGGCTACACGGACAAAGCCCGCCTGCGCGGGCTAAAAGAGCCTTGTTAGGTGCGATCGCATCAAAGCAAGGATGATTTATTTGTTGG
>NZ_JAMXOT010000137.1 GCF_024220515.1 Oscillatoria sp. HE19RPO | reverse complement strand
AAAAATAAAACCTTCAAAAAACCCGCAGGCTCAAGCCTGGGGCTACACGGACAAAGCGGTGCCTGCGCGGGCTAAAAGAGCCTTGTTAGGTGCGATCGCATCAAAGCAAGGATGATTTATTTGTTGGAATCCCCTAAGAGGAGAGGGAGAATCAAGACTTTCCTGCCCTCTCCTAAGAAGAGAGGGAGAATCAAGACTTTCCTGCCCCCCCTGCCCTCTTAGGGAAGGGGGCTGGGGGGTTAGGTCTCCGACTCTTCACCTGAAAACCTTACCACAGAAGGGTTTTAACCCCCGCTTCTGAGTTTATCCAACACACTGCGGTCTTGTAGAGTCGAGGTATCTCCCGCAATTTCTTCCCCAGCAGCAAGATTACGAAGCAGGCGGCGCATGATTTTGCCCGATCGCGTTTTGGGTAGGTCCTCAGTAAATCGGATTTCCGTAGGTCGCGCTAAGGCCCCAATTTCATTGACAACGTGCTGTTTCAGCGCTTTTTCCAGTTCCGGACTAGGTTCATATCCGTCTTCTAAGGATAAGAAGGCAACGATCGCCTCCCCGCGTACTTCATCGGGTTTACCCACCACCGCTGCTTCAGCGACGGACTCATGAGAGACTAGGGCGGACTCGATTTCCATTGTCCCTAAACGGTGTCCCGAAACGTTAATCACGTCATCCACACGACCCATCACCCAGAAATAGCCGTCTTCGTCGCAACGGGCACCATCTCCCGCAAAGTAGAGATAATGGCCGTCTTTGGGGGCGATATGTTCCCAATAGGTGCGCCGGAAGCGGTCTGGGTCTCCGTAGACGGTGCGCATCATTCCCGGCCAAGGGTGCTTAATGACGAGATATCCCCCTTCATTGGCGGGGACGGGACTGCCGTCTAGGTCTACAATTTCGGCCAAAATTCCGGGAAAGGGACGGGTGGCAGAACCGGGTTTTGTTGGAATGGCACCGGGTAAGGGGGTAATCATAAATCCGCCGGTTTCGGTTTGCCACCAGGTATCGACAATCGGACAGCGATCGCCACCAATCACATGAGCGTACCAGATCCAGGCTTCGGGGTTAATCGGTTCGCCGACGGTGCCCAATAATCTCAGGGAAGACAAATCCCGGGCGTTGGGATGTTGGTCCCCCATTTTGATGAAGGACCGAATCGCCGTGGGGGCGGTATAGAAGATGGTAACCCCATATTTTTCGATGACATCCCAGAAACAACCCGGGTTTGAGGGTCGTGGTGCCCCTTCATACATGACGGTGGTTGCACCGTTAGACAAGGGTCCATAGACGATATAACTATGGCCAGTAATCCAACCGACATCAGCGGTACACCAATAAACATCAGTTTCTTGCAGGTCAAAGGTCCATTGCAGGGTGACATGGGTGTAAAGGTTGTATCCCGCAGTGGTATGGACGACCCCTTTCGGTTTGCCGGTGGTGCCAGAGGTGTAGAGGATGAATAGCAAGTCCTCGCTATCCATCGGTTCTGCGGGACAGTTGGCGGAGGCGGTGGGTTGCAGTTCATGCCACCACCGATCGCGGTCCGGTGTCATGGCGATTTCTTGTCCCGTCCGTTTGACAACCAGAACGTGCTCGACACTGCTGGCCCCTAGTTCTAGGGCTTTATCCACTTGCTCTTTCAGGGCGACAATGGATTCTTTGCGCCATCCACCATCCGCAGTAATCACCAATTTAGCTTGGGCATCCACCAGGCGGTCCTTGAGGGATTCGGCGCTAAATCCGCCAAAAATCACCGTATGGGCGGCCCCGATGCGGGCACAGGCCAACATGGCGATTGCTGCTTCAGGAATCATTGGCATATAGATGCCGACGCGATCGCCTTTTTTCACCCCCATATCTTTGATTACGTTCGCCATTTGGCAGACTTCCCGGTGCAATTGGGCGTAGGTGAGGGTCCGGGAGTCTCCCGGTTCTCCTTCCCAAATCAGGGCCGCTTTATTTTTGCGGTGGGTGGTGAGGTGGCGATCGAGACAGTTGTAGGAAATATTCATCTGACCCCCGACAAACCATTTAGCATTGGGGGGTTGCCAGTCGAGGACTTTATCCCATTTTTTGAACCAGTGCAGTTCTTTCTCTGCAAGCTGTTCCCAGAACTGTTCGGGATTGGCGGCAGCTTGGTCATAAAGCGCCTGATACTCTTCTAAACTCTTGATGCGAGCATTTTTGGAAAATTCCGCTGATGGCGGAAACTGCCGTTTTTCGTTAAGAATCGATTCAATCGTGGGTTGGGACATGGTGTTTACAGTCTCTTGTTTGCGCTTATTTATTATTTTTGATCCAGAAGGCCACTTAAAACCTTGAGATTTTTTAAGTCATTGGTCCTTTGTCATTGGTCCTGGGTCCTGGGTCAACAACGACCAATGACAAAGGACAAAGGACAAAGGACAAAGGACCAACACCATCGCCTAAACTAGAGGATGGTAAGTGTTGAGGTCAGTGGTCATTTGTCATTGGTCCTGGGTCCTGGGTCACTGGTCCTGGGTCACTAGAGAAATGACATAAGACAGTGAAAATCCTTACGCCGTCATCCAACGACAAAGGACAAATGACCAATGACAAACGACAAATGACAAAGGACAAATGACCCATGACCCTCTATCTCGGCATAGACTTCGGGACTTCTGGTGCTCGTGCAGTGGCGATCGATGACCATGCAGGGATTCAGGCACAGGCGGATTTTCCCCTGGACCGACAAACCCCGGAACTGTGGCAGGAGGGGTTATGGGCGTTACTGGACCAAATCCCGATTACGGTAAGGCAGTCCATCGGCGCGATCGCCATTGATGGGACATCCTCTACGGTGTTGCTATGCGATCGCAGTGGCACTCCGGTGGCGGAACCGATTCTCTACAATGATGCCCGGGGAATCACGGTGATGGAGACATTACGGGAAATTGCCCCCCCCAATCATCCGGCGACTGGGGCGACTTCCAGTTTGGCCAAGCTGTTGTGGTATGCCCGTCATCCCAAATTGTATCCTGATGCCCTGCACCGGGTGGCAACTACGGGTTTATTCTTTCTGCATCAAGCGGATTGGCTGGGTTTTCAACTCCACGGTCAAATGGGCATCAGCGACTATCATAATGCCCTGAAATTGGGGTATGACCCCGAGCATTTATTTTATCCCGAATGGTTGCGACTGGCCTTGCCGCAACTGTTTACCAAGTTTATTCCCTATTTGCCTCATGTGGTCAAACCGGGAACGCCAGTCGCGCCGGTAACCGCAGAAATGGGCGATCGCTTTGGGTTGCCTGCGGATTGCGTGATTTGCGCTGGAACCACGGACAGTATTGCCGCATTTCTGGCATCTGGTGCCAGGGAACCGGGAGAGGCGGTGACTTCCCTGGGTTCAACCCTGGTGCTCAAACTCCTGAGTCGCGATCGCGTCGATGATGCGCGCTATGGGATTTATAGTCATCGTCTCGGCAATTTATGGCTAACGGGCGGGGCATCGAATACTGGAGGCGCGGTTCTGCGTGAGTTTTTCAGCGATCGGCAACTAGCAGAATTCAGCGAAAGCATTGACCCAAACCTGGAAAGTCCTCTGAAATATTATCCCCTCCTCAAACCCGGGGAACGCTTTCCCTTAAATAATCCCGAACTCCCCCCGCGATTAGAACCCCGTCCTCAGTCCGATGTGGAATTTTTGCATGGATTATTAGAAAGCATAGCCCGCATTGAAGCGCGGGGATATGAACTGTTACAAGAATTTGGTGCCACGGGACTCAAGCGAGTTTACACCGCAGGCGGTGGGTCAAGAAACCCCACCTGGACCGCAATTCGTCAACGTCGCTTGAATGTTCCGGTCACTACGCCGACACAAACAGAAGCCGCCTATGGTGCCGCATTATTAGCCCGAATGCAAGACCGGGGCTAAATTTTGCAAAAACCCGCACCCAAAGAGGGTGCGGGCCCTTCTTCAGCCCGCGCAGGCGGGCTTCGTCCGTGTAGCCCCAGGCTTTAGCCTGCGGGTCTCTTCCCCAATTACCGACCTAATTCCCAGATATTGATGGTGTTATCATTCCCCGCCGTCGCCAATCGTCTCCCATCGGGTCCCATTGAAACGGAAAAGATGGATTTCTCATGACCCGTAAGGGTTTCCACTAATCTCCCACTCCCGATATCCCAGAGTCGGACTGTGCGATCGTCACTAACGGAGGCAACGGTGCGTCCATCAGGGGTAATCGCAACTTGATATACCGGGAAGGAATGACCCGTCAGGGTCCGCAACAATTGGCCGCGATTCACATCCCAAACCTTGACAGTATTATCGTAACTGGCACTGACGAGGGTCTGTCCATCGGGGGTAAAGGCAACGGAACTCACCCAATCATCATGGGCGGGAATGGTGGTGATTAACTCCCCAGTATTCAGATTCCAGAGTTTGACATTGTTATCCAGTCCCCCGGATGCCAAGGTTGCGCCATTGGGACTGAAGGCAACGGCATCTACCCCATCCTCATGGGCGCTCAAGGTGCGAATGATTTGCCCATTCTCTACGTTCCACAGTTTCACCGTGTTATCCCAACTGCCCGTTGCCAGGGTCCGGCCATCGGGACTAAATGCCACGGTTCTCACCCCTTTTGTGTGACCGTAAAGGGTATAAATCAACTGTCCGGTTTCCATGTTCCAGAGGTTGGCGGTATTGTCATCGCTACCACTGGCTAGGAGTTGACCGTTGGGAGAGATATCCAAAGCCCTCACGTCATCTAAATGAACAGAAGCGGTATAGTTGAGTTCTCCGGTGTCGGCATTCCAAAATTTGATGGTATCTTCATTGCTACCACTGACGACCACTGGGGCAGTTGGACTATAGGCAACGGCAAAAATCGGGAAAGCGCGATCGCCAATGGTTCGGACCAGTCGGGAACTGGGGGTGCGCTGTTGGGCCAGCAATGGGGGGGCGCTGGCTAGAAAATGTAGGGGAAACACTCCCAGAGTCGCCATTCCAGCTAAGACTAAGGCACTAAATTTTTTCCCGGACAAAGGTTTTAAGGTCATATTGGCTTCATTAGAAAATTAAGTGTTCACCTAGGATCTAACACTATTTTAGAGTTTAGATTCACGGATTTTTGAGGGCGGAGTTAAAGGAGTAGGGTGGGCAATGCCCACCTACACCCAAAGGTGGGCATTGCCCACCCTACCATTGCTATTTTAGAGTTTAGATTCATGGATTTTTAAAGGAGGCGTTGACTCAATCCTCCGTCCCCTCCTGCCACTTTTGCCATTGTTGTTGTAAATATTTTGTCCATTCCACAGCGATCGCCACTTCGGTAAAGGGAATCTGTACTGAATCTTGTGGGGATGGAAACAAAAATTCTAAAGCAATGGTCTTGGCTTTGAGATTCTCCGGTAGAGTATCGACTGTCACAGGTTGTTGATTCACCAGCAGGTTCAATGACTGTACCTCTTTTAAGGAAAAGGTTTCTTGATTCACCGGACCTTTGCGCGTGGGTTTTCCCCAAGTCAGGCAGTCACCCTTCTCTCCTAATACCGCATAAATATCATACTTGGTGCGATCGAATCCCTGCGCCCAAGTCCGATAGGCTTCCACTTTTTGATATTCGTTCCATCCTGCCCAAGCCAGTCCTATAAATAGGGCCAGCAAGGGTAACCACATCAGTCCTCTTTCCATCGGTTTAATCTCTGCGATCGCAATCATAATTTGAGCAAAAACCGCCATCCTAAAGGGTGCGGGCTTCTTCTTCAGCCCGCGCAGGCGGGCTTCGTCCGTATAGCCCCAGCCTTCAGGCTGCGGGGTTCTCATCAGACCTTTGAATACCGTATTCCATCCAAAATCCAGGCTGTTTCCAGACGCCATCTCTGATTTTTAGTTCCCGGAATTAATTTAATTTTTCCATCGGGGCCGTCTGCGGGTCGATAATTTTTTGACCTCCTCGCATAAATTTAATCGCCAAGGACATCTTAGTAGCAGACCCGAAAACGTGAGACACTTCCCCAGGACCAAAGGTATCATGAACCACCATATCTCCCACCTGCCAAGTCTCCTTCGCTGCTGCCCCTTTTTGCGTTTTTGCAGTCCCAGAACTGCGGCGAGTTTTTTCCTTGGGAACCGAATTTCCCTGGAGTAAATCCCGGGGTAATTCTGCTAGAAATCGGGAGGGTTGAGCGCGTTCATAAGACCCCCACAAGCGCCGTTCTAAAGCATGAGTTAAAAACAATCGTTCCTGGGCGCGAGTAATCCCCACATAGCAAAGTCGGCGTTCTTCTTCCAGACTGCGCGGGTCATTCACACTGCGGAAATTGGGGAATAAACCCTCTTCCATTCCCACTAAAAAGACCACGGGGAATTCTAACCCTTTGGCGGAATGAATGGTTAACAAAGACACCGCTTGTTCCCCTTCTTCTAAGTTGTCTAACTCCGAAGCAAGGGAGGCACTGGAAAGAAATCCGGTTAAAGAATTGTCTTCATTTTCTTCAGCAAATTGCATTGTGGCGTTATACAACTGTTCAATGTTTGCCATCCGGTTTAACGCTTCATCGGTATTTTCCAGTTTCAGGGATTCCATATACTTGGATTCTTCCATAATCCCTTTCAGGATTTCGATCGCCGGTAAGGTTTCCACTTGTTCCTGCCATCGGGACATTAATGCAGCAAATTCTAACACTTGTTTCACCGATCGCCCTGCCAGGGTTTTCACTGATGTATCATCACTGAGAATTTCCCACAGAGGCACACCTAACTGCTTTGCTGCCTCATCCAGACGATCTAAGGTTGTTTTCCCAATACTGCGTTTGGGAGTATTAATAATCCGGCGCAAACTAATCGAATCCGAGGGGTTAGCAAGGGCGCGCAAATAGGCAACCGCATCCTTAACTTCCTTGCGATCGTAGAACTTCAAACCCCCCACCACCCGATAGGGGATATTCATTTTAACTAACACATCCTCAAAAGAGCGCGATTGAGCATTGGTCCGATACAAAATCGCAAACGAACCCCAATCCAACTCCGGATGCTGATTGTGCAACATCCGAATTTGATTTACCACATATTGGGCTTCATCTAAATCATTTTCGGTCCGATAACAGATAATCGCTTCCCCTTCTCCCCGGGTGGGACGCAACACCTTCTCAATGCGTTCCGTGTTATTCTCAATCAGTTTATTAGCAACTTCGAGGATATTTTCCCGGGACCGATAGTTCTCCTCTAATTTCACTAAAGTTTGGGTTTCATCATCCTCTAAGCCATCCCCAAAATCTTCCTGAAACTCCAGCAAAATGGTATAATCCGCCATGCGGAAGGAATAAATGGATTGGTCTACATCCCCCACCACAAAAACCGAGCGATTTTCCCATTTGTTAAATGACTTCGCCGATGCTCCATTGGTGACTAACATCCGAATAAAATCATATTGAGTGCGGTTGGTATCCTGATATTCATCCACCAAAATATGATGAAACTTGCGATGCCAGTAATCCAAAACTTGAGCATCTTGCCGAAACAGTTCCACCGGAATCCGAATCAAATCATCAAAATCCAGGGCATTATTCGCCGCCAAAGTATCCTGATAGCGACTATAAATCTCCGCTACCTTGCGATTGCGGTAATTTTCCGGGTCAGTCGCTTCTAACTCCCGAGGAGACAAACCCTTATTTTTCGCCCCACTAATTTCATAGCGGATTTTGCGAGGCTCAAATTTTTTGTTATCCAAATTCATCTGTTTGATGACAATATCCTTGATAGCCGTTTGAGCATCGGACTCATCTAGGATAGAGAATTTGCGGTTCCATTGCCTACCATTTTCATCTTTAAATTTTTCAATATCGTAGCGCAAAATCCGGGAACAGAGCGAATGAAACGTGCCAATCCACAGGGGTTTAATGCTGTTTCTCCACACCTGCGATCGCACCTGAGTTTGTTCCGCTGGATCTAGGGCGGAAAACGGTTTATCATACTTTTGTTCTGCCACCGTATCGGCAAAAATCTTCTCAATCCGTTCCTTCATTTCCCGGGCCGCCTTATTCGTAAAGGTCACCGCCAGGATATCCTCAGGATGGACTTGATGAGTGCGGATTAAATTAGCAATTCGATAAGTAAGCGCCCGAGTTTTGCCCGAACCCGCCCCGGCAACGACTAACAAGGGGCCACAGAAATGTTCCGCAGCGCGCCGTTGGTTGGGGTTCAGATGGGCCAGAAAGTCAAGGGTTGAGGTCATGGTTGAACGAAGCAAAAGCGGTAAGGGCTGAGGAAACACCCGCACCCTGAAGGGTGGGGCTATACGGACGAAGCCCGCCTGCGCGGGCTGAAGAGGAAAGCCGGTGTTTGACAACCGGATTTGGTATCAGATCTGCTTTGTAATTTTACCAAATTTGGGGACTGTTGACATCGGATGGATTTCGCCACTGGTTTTACTCATTTTCCTCAAAAATAGGCGGCCAAAGTTCAGAAACCAACAATTCCCAACCCGGTAACAGTTCGGGAATCGTTAAGGTTTCATCCCCTTGAAGTTGCAGCGGTTCCCCCGTGGGACGATAAACGGTCACTGTTTGTTCATCCGGGTCAATTAAAATTGCTACTTGTGCGCCTTGTTCCAGGTATTGCTGGAGTTTCTGCTGGATGGGAGGAATGCGATCGCCTTCGGATTTAATTTCCACCACTAAATCCGGAACCAGTTCGGCAAAATACCGAATACTACGCCGCAACCGTTCTGCTTTGACAAAAGAAACATCCGGGGCTTTCAGATTACTATTCGGTAAAATAAACCCACCGGCAGAGTCAAAAACTCGCCCCAATCGACGCGGATTAATCCAAGCATAAAGCGCCGCAATTAACCGAACCCCAATCTCACTGGATACAATATCTGAAGGTCCCCGGATGGAAATTTGGCCCTTTTCTAATTCTAATTGATAGTCCAACCCCGCTTGATTGATGACACCTTGAAGTATTTCTAGGTCTTTGAGGGTTAAGTTGGACATGATTTTGTGGCGGATAGAGGGATTGTGTTATTTTATCATAGGTTGGCTAAATAGAGCGATTCCAGGACTCTTATGGTACAAATATTGACAGGAGTGCGGTAAGCGAAGCTATGCCGTAGGCTTTGCATCTTGCTCGCCATTTTAGAAAGCGAGCAAGATGCTCGCACTCCTAGAAAATGTACCTCATAACACTGGAAAAACCTATAAAGTTTCTGGGGTTTTGTTCAAAATTAAGACATAAATTTATTGTTTTATAACTGTAGTAATATTGACAGTTTCCGCATTACTACTGAGGCCCAAAAATGAGGCAACATTTCTTAATAATTCTTAAAGATTAACCCAACCACCGATTCCCGGATATCGAGTACAATAATCAATTAATATTAAAAACCGCGCATCTATGAACCTTCGCCTGTTCGCCGCGATCGCCTTCCTCTCCTTGGTCTGTGTGGGGTGTGATTCTAACCCCTTGGCACAGAAACTCCCAGGAGGCGCACCCGCAACCACAACATCTCCAACGGTGACAGAACGTTATGATTTACAAATGAATCAAAGCGAAATCGTGATGCGCTTGACAGAAGTCGCATTGGCTGAAGATAGTACAATTCTAACATTATCCATCACCAATGGCCGCCGAGAGGTCATCGAAATTGATACTGAAAAAGAACATATCTTTATCTATGATGACAAAAACAATAAATATAATCTAGCTATTCCTCCAGATAATCCCCTGATTCAAATCCCACCGGGCACGACTCTTAACGGTCAATTTGTATTTATGGGTCGGTTATTGCCGGAAGTTAACTCAATCCGATTAGAAACTAGAATGGAGTGGGTCCGGGCTAATTCTTCTTCCCGACAGTGGACTCAATTTGATATGAGAAATATTGAAATTTCCAGAAATTCCGAAAATGACCCAACCAATTAAATCCCTAAATCTAGTCATCGCCTCTAGCTTGCTGTTAACGACTAACGCTTGCCAAAATTCCCAGCAAAACTTATCCAAAGTTACCACCTATGAAATCGTCCCCGTTCCTGTCACTCAATTAGAAAAGGTTAACCAGACCCCTAGGACAACATGGACCTTTAAACCTGTTCCCATGAGCAGGATTGACCCTCAATTTCTGGCTAAAAGGAGACCAAACGTAGAAACACAACCCCCGCCGACTCCAGTACCCGTAGAAACAACACCAGAACCGAGTTCAGCAACAACAGAAACGCTCCCTCCTGCAACTTCAGTCCAAGTAGAACCGCCACCGGAACCGACTCTAGTAACTGCGGAAGAAGACCCGACGGATTCAACCCGAATTCTGGTAGAAACGGTGTTGCCGACGCCAGTTGAGGTGGAACAAACCCTCACGGAATTAAATGCGGAAACCACCCTTGAAGGGATTAGATTTAATCTTTCCGACAATATTTTATTTGAATTCGATAAATATCACGTCCGGGCGGCAGCAAAACCCACCTTGGAAAAAGTCAATCAAGTGCTGACCCATTTTAAGGATGCCCGGGTGTTGATTCATGGACATACAGACAGCAAAGGCACCGACGAATATAATATAGAATTGTCTCAAAAACGAGCAGCGGCAGTGAAATATTATTTTGTGAATAACTTTCAAGCGGAACCTACCCGTATCCAAACACAAGGATTAGGAAAAAGTCAACCGATCGCCCCGAATACCAATCCCGATGGTTCTGATAATCCCCAGGGACGGGAAAAAAATCGGCGGGTTGAATTTACCATTCAAACGGAAACTCGGACTGTAGAAATTGCGCCCAATTCCGACCCCTTTGGGGAAGCCGTTAAGAAGGCAACGAGTGCAGCAACCCTAACCCAAACTGCCAAAACTCCCGAACAGTGGTTACAAGTCGCCAAACACTGGCAAGAGGCGATCGCCTTCATGCAAGTTGTTCCCCAAGATAGTGCCAATTATGCAACCGCTCAACAAAAGGTGGGAGAATATCAAAATAATTTGAATTATGCTCGGCAAAATGCCGGGTTACGTTAAATTCGAGGGGATTTAATCCCCGATTAGAGGGTGGTAAAAAAAAATTAGTTTCCAAAAGTGTAACCAGGCGATCGCATTCATCGGGGAAATGTCAGACTATGCTTATAGATGAATTTCACCGGAACCCCTATCATGATGAATCGATTAATGCCAACCAAGCTGAACGTCTTAAGTCCGATCGCCGCTGTTGCCCTTGCCTTGGGACTGTTTAGTATTCCGCCCAGTCTCAATGCTGTTTCTGCCCAGGAACAACCCTCTCGCAACCTCACCGTCACGGGACAGGGAATCGTCAGTATTCCCACCACGTTAACCGAGGTGAGATTAGGGGTGGAAGTGCAGGGAAGGACCGCCCAAGAGGTGCAACAAGAGGTAGCAAGGCGATCGCAAGCATTGGTGGAACTGTTGCGATCGCGCAATGTGGAGAAACTCCAAACCACCGGCATACAACTCAACCCCTTGTATCGCAGTAATGACAACGCAGCGCCTACGATTACCGGCTATTCTGCCTCAAATATCGTCAGTTTTCGCCTCCCCACCGATCGCGCCGGAACCTTGTTAGATGAGGCAGTGACTGCCGGTGCAACCCGCATTGATGGAGTCAGCTTCACCGCCGCCGATGCAGCAATGGAAACCGCCCGTCAGCAAGCGATTCGCGCCGCCACCCAAGACGCCCTCACCCAAGCGGATACCGTCTTATCTGAACTCAATCTCACCCGGCGAGAAATTGTCAAAATCCAAGTCAATTCCGCTACTCCCTATCCACAACCGATGTTCTCACGCATGGAAGCGGCAGCAGATTTTTCCACCCCTGTCATTGGAGGCGATCGGGAGATTTCCGCCTCAGTCACCCTAGAAATTAGCTATTAACCCCCTCAACCGTCGGGGGCCGTTGGGTGGCAACAACCTTTGGAAGAAACGACTGAAGTCGTTACTACGAACATGAAGAAACGACTTCAGTGTTAAATAAATTCAATTTTTCCTTGTATTTCTTCGGGTTCTAGGTATTCCCAAATTAAAGTTAGGCCCCTTATAATGTCGCCCATAGAGCGACTTTTTTGCTGACAGTAAACTATTCCGTTATGATTGATTCCCATTCCAGCTATTCTTAAAAAATCGGTGTCTTGGGTAAACATCACTCGCTTTTGTTCTATTACAAAAGCGAGTTGTTCTTCATCTGACGCCCCGATTAAGCCAGCTTCTGGTGTAGTTGTGACATCAATTCCACGCCGTTGTAATCCATTTGCTATGGCATAGCTGACATTTTCATCTAAATGAAAGCAAATTGTTTTAGGCATTTTTTCGAGACTTTAGTTTTTCTTGAAGGAGTGACGGGGTTTTTGATTCCATTTCTGTGGCAAATGCTTCATCTTCTCGAATTTGGAGTCTGATTTCTTCTCGATTGTCGTGATAATAGGCTAAGGCTGCATAGACATCTGATAATGTAATAGAGGGGTAATGATAGAGGATTTCATCGGGAGACATTCCCATTTCTTCCGACCAAATCACAACATCTTGCACTTTAATCCGATGTCCAGCAATTCGCGGTTGACCTCCACAAACGCCGGGAGTGATTTCAATATGTTCTGCAATTACCTTTTCCATGATTTTTAATAATTTTTGGGGTTTGCTACTTTTGGAGGCTATTTTAACACAAATGTAAGGGTGAAAACGCCAAAACATCACCCACATAGCCGCCCTTGTTGTATAATTTTCAACTGCCGGGGTCTGAGGATTTACAGGGACCCAGACCTATGATATGATTCAAAATTACGGATAAACCATCACCGCTAACACTGGCACTCTATCTCCGGTGTCCGCCTCAAGACAGCAGGAATGGTTTAGGGTGGGGTCCCACCAAGGCCGGGATTTTTTTAAGGCCATGATAACATATTAAGAACCTGAAATCCGATAAAATTTAATTCTTCATCAGTAATTCGCTATGTTAAGATAACATCATACTGGTTGTCTGCAAGAAAAACAACGGATAGCAGCTAAATTAATATGCCCCAAAACACGCTTACGAAAAATCGCCGGTTAACTCAGGTGGGATTGCTACATTTAGGCCGATACCTGCGTTGGCTTAGACATTATCGGGGTTGGACGTCGGTCCATGATCTGGGGCAGTACATTGCAACCCAAGAGTCGATCTTGCTGAAAGAGCGAGGGAAGGACCTCTATATCGACCCGGAACTGGTCCCTGGGATATCAGGACCCCAGATTAATCGGATTGAGGGGGGTAAAATTACTCGCCTTGCGATTGATCAGTTGATGTTGCTGATTGATGTATTGGAACCCGTGCATCCGCAGTCGATGGATACGATGAGTTTAGAAAGTTTGCTAGATATTGCTACAGGGGAGGCAACGATTGAAGTGCCGCCCCTGGGTAGTGATTAAGGCGAAGGCAACTCCTCGGGGAATTAAGGGCAATCTCCGGGGAGTCTTAGGGATTCGTTGGGATTGGTCCGGATTGGGAGACTAACTACCGTTACGTTACATTGACTCCTGGGCAACGAATTGAAATTCGATCGCCCCAGGAGGATAACTCCCAGGGTAAAATTGACCGCATATATCAGAAAAATCCTCATACAAACCAAACATCGGCCTCTCCATTAAAATGACTAAGCGAAGTTGGCTAGAAATTCTGGAATATTTATCCGTGGCGGGTTCCGTGGCGGGTTCCGTAGCAGCGATCGCGACGCAGCAGATTGTTTATGCTGCAACGCCCCTATCCCTGTCCGTGGTCCTCAATTTGGCTAATCGCCGTCGATTAGCGCAGGAAGCGTCCTTCGGAGGCAATGACATCGAACTCCGGGAGAAACTCGCCCGGGAGTTAGGGATTTTACGCGAACAAGTGCAGGGATTGCCGACGGATTCGGAATTTAATCATGTCCAGTCGGCAGTGTCGAAACATTCGGAAGAATTTGAAGCGGTTAAGCGACAGTTAGAAAAAACCCTGTCTTTGGCGCAAGGGTTGGAGTTGAATCCCTTGCGCCAAGATATTTCTGTGCTTCGGGAGAATTATGCCGGGGTCCAGGAGACTTTGGCGGCCCTGACTGCACAACTCAATGGCGCAGACTCCTCCAAGAGTGGACATGGGGTTGAGCGATTGGAGAGTGCGATCGCCCAAATTAATAGCAAAATTGCCCAATTTCAAAATAAACTCTCGAAATTGGACCCGGGCGGGGGGACTCCGGATTTAAACCCGGTGTTGTCTGAAATTGCTCAAATTGAACAGCGACTGGAAACGGTTCGCTCTAGTGTGAGTCAAGCGATTGAGCAGGAAATTGCCGGGTTGCGGGCGGATCTCGAAGCGCGTGTTAGCGCCGGAAATCCTTTGGAATTTGGCGCGGAACAAGTGAACTCCTTAAGTTCGGCGATCGCCAAATTGCAGGAACGGCAGCAGCAGTTAGAACAGGCGATCGCCCCGGTGAGCGAGTTGCGGATGCAACTGGAACAGTTGAATCAGAAGGTGGCAGCGCAACCGGATATTGAGCAGGTGGAACGCTTGAAAAATGCTTTATCCTTAGCGATCGCCTTGATTCCTCAACTAGAACAGCAGTTAGATTTAGAACGCCTCGGAGTAGGGGGAAATGGTACTGCTGTCGGAGTAGATTTAACGGGGGTGGATGAATCCCTGCGGAAAATTGCCGAATCTGTCAGCGAGGCGATCGCCGAAATTGATACGCGGTTAGCCCCCCTAGAAGCAGTAAACCTGCGCCGCATCCAAGAAGATTTGGCCCTGCAAACCCGGGAGTTAGAACAGTTAACCAGTGGATTAGCGGCCCTACAACAAGAACAGGGGTCCTGGAAAACTGCCCTCGCCGGATTACAGGAGAAAATCGAGGGATTACCCCAATTTGTTGCACCAGAAGCCTTAGAACCCCTAGAAACGGCCCTCACAACCCTCAAAGAACGGGTGGATCTCCTCTCGGGGTTTCCCATTCCCGAACTCCAGGACCAGCTTGAACAGTTAGCCGATCGCGTCAATAATTTACCCGACGCGATCGCCTCACAATCCGATGTGGAACAACTGAATCAAGCATTGCAGGAGGTTACCGCAAATCTGGCAGAAGTGCGAGAACTCACAAACTCCCTGGAAAACCAGAGTGAAGTGAGCAATCGCCTCAGTCAACTGGATAGCATTGTGAGCGAACTGAACTCACGCCTAGACGAAACCTTGCCGCAAGAACGGGAGGAGTTGCGCCAAGAGGTGCAGAGTCTGCGGGAACAACTGGAATGGCAAGGGAGTGGGGTTCCCAATGCGGTGTCCAGTGAGGTGACTCAGCAAATCCACCAATTGCTGGAACAGTTCAACTCTCGCCCGGAATTGGAGCAAATTGAGACCCTGAGTGCGAGTGTTAGCGAACTGGATCGGCGATTGGAACAACTGCCCAATCCTAGCCAATCCCCAAGAGAGGAACGGGATGCGGAAGCGATCGATGTCCTGCGGTTGGAAATTTCTGAGTTGCGATCGGCCCTGGCACAAGTGAGCGAATCCATCGGTCACTTATCCGATGTGACCCCGGAGAGAATCGAACGGTTAGAAGCGGCATTAGGGCAACTGGAAGGACAACTGGAACAGTGGCGCAATCGCCCGGGACAAGTTTCCGTGCAACCGCAGATTGAGCAACTGAGTCAGCAGCTTAAAGCCCTGGCAACCCATCCAGAAGTGCCTCACACTACCCCGGAAAGTGGTCATCTGCAATCCCTAATTTCTCCGGCGATCGCCCAGCAACTCTATCAAATTGAATCCTTGCTGGAAGGGATTAAAGCTCATCAGTATGAGTTAGTGTTTGACCGACCCGCGATTAGAGCACAACTATTCGAGGCGATCGATACGGTTCAACATCGCCTGATTTTAGTCTGTCCTTGGGTCAGTCGGGCGGGATTGGATAGTATTCTGCTGCAAAAACTAGAAGGATTGCTGCAACAGGGTGTTCAAGTCGAAATCGGTTGGGGACATCTGCGGGATATCGAAGCGGGAGAATTCCCCATCCGGATTAATGAACATTGGCAACTGGACCCGATGGCAAAACGCGGGTTATATGATGCCTTGAATGATTTGGAACATCTGCGGAGTCAATATGGCGATCGCCTGCAATTAAAAGTTCTTGGCACTCATGAGAACTTTTTGGTGTGCGATGACAGTTGGGCGATGTTGGCAACTCATCACTTCCTGAGTAGCAGTGATGCGATACCGGAACGGGAAGTGGGATTACGCACAACCGATCCGAAGATTATTCAAGGGTTAATTGAGCGCTTTAGTGAACCGTTGCTGAATCCCGCCAATGCCAGTGCCTATTACAATCGCGGATTTGAGCGGTTGGATATTGGGGATTACCAAGGGGCGGTTGATGATTATACTCGCGCGTTGCAGATTGATGGCAATCAGCCGACAGCGTATAATAATCGCGGATTGGCGAAGTTCCAAATCGGGGATTTTGCCGGGGCAATTTCCGACTATACGCGATCGCTGGAATTGAATGACAATGAAGCGGTGGTGTATTTTAACCGAGGATTTGCCCGGTTTAATCAGGGAGATTATACTGGGGCAATTGGCGATTACACCGAGTCTATTCTGAAAGCGCCGGAACAGACAGGGGCTTATTTCTATCGCGGGGAAGCCTACGGACGCTTGGGCAATTATCAACAAGCGGCAGAGGATTATACTCGCGCGATTCAACTGAATCCCCAAGATGCGGTGGCGTACAATAACCGAGGATTGGCCCGGTATAACCAAGCGGACTATGCGGGGGCGATCGCGGATTATACAGAAGCCTTGCGGTTGAAACCCGATGATGCCGTCGCCTACTTGAATCGGGGGGTTGCCCGGTCCGCAGGGACTGATTATCATGGGGCAATCGAGGACTTTACCCAAGCCCTGAGTCTGAATGAGAAGTATGCCAGTGCCTATAACTATCGGGGTCGGGCGAGGGCTGAAATGGGCGATCGCCAAGGGGCGATCGGGGACTTACAAACGGCGGCGAACTTGTTTTCTCGCCAAGGAGATACCATCCATCACCAAGAGGCGATCGCGGCCCTAACTGCCTTGGCGAGTGCAGAGTAAACCCTCAATGAGGGGACCCGAAAGCGGGGTTCTAATCTAGATCGAGGGTGAATGGACCTATTGGTTGGAGGGCCAACGCTAAATCATCATGTAGAGGCGATTCGCGAATCGCCTCTACATTTATTTAGGGGATTCCAACAAATAAATCATCCTTGCTTTGATGCGATCGCACCTAACAAGGCTCTTTTAGCCCGCGCAGGCACCGCTTTGTCCTGTGAGCCTCCAGGCTTGAGCCTGCGGGTTTTTTGAAGGTTTTATTTTTTG
>NZ_JAMXOT010000136.1 GCF_024220515.1 Oscillatoria sp. HE19RPO | reverse complement strand
TCTGCCCCAGAATTGATGCAAATGGTCCGAGAAGCCCTGGAAGCATTAAATGTGAGTGGGATTCAACAAAAACTCTTACCCAGTCCCACCTACGCCAGTTATTCCCTCAGCTATCACCTGCCTGCACAACTGGGAAGAATCGGCCTGGTCTGGACCGAAGACCCCAATCTAGTCAGCTTTTATCATATCATGAAAGCCTGCGAAAAAGCCCTGACCCTGCAACGCTGCAAAACCCTCTATTTAATTCGCGGTGAACGCTTAGGAACGCGCAAAAACCTGGGAAATAAACTCTACTCCCAAATTTTTACCGGACATCCCCATCGCCACATTTTACCGGATATGGTATCGGTGCATTATTTGGTAACCTATCACAGTTTAGTCAATGCCGCTTGTGCGGGTGAATTAGTCGTGGGAAGTCTCACTCCTAATTTAAAAGAACTGCAAGAAATGATTCGCCATGCCCAAATTTTAGAAGAATGTCCGGTGTTACAAACTTTGGGCGTGTTTGCCGGATATACCCGAATTATCGGAGTCAGTGATAATAAACCCAAACAACTCGGACCCGCAGGCGATCGCAGCAAAGCCTTAAAGAAAGCCAAAGAGTATTTACTCGCCTTAGTCCGCACTCAGCAAATCATGGGCCGAACCGTGTTGATTCAGAATACCTTAGACCAGTTTAACGATGTGCAAGAATATCAAGTTAAAGAGTTACTCTTTCAGCTTTGCACCGAAAACAAGCTATTTATTTTAGATGAAAAAATCCCCGAATCCGCCCAGTTAATTTGTGTGTTAGAAGCCCTTGGCAAGAAGACTAGAAAATAGACAGAGTGGCAGGTTTAAAACTGCCACTCTTTAAAAAATCAGAGGGTCAAGATAGGCTTAACTTTGCCAACCATCAATCATTTTAATCATGGTTTTCGCAGCCACGCCATTAATTCGGGCCATCACATCTTCAAAATGGACAAAGGGTTCAAATGGCGTTGTATTTCGCTCGTTGACGATATTCGCGATAATCTTATTATTGATTCCCGCCTTTTTCAACCGCGAAACCAGTGGGGGTCTACTCGGCGACGCAACCCAGAGGCCACAACCTGGGTGCCCTGGGCAGTTACATAGAGAGTGACCACCGCTAGGATGAACCAGAGGCGAGACAGGGCACAGACGGAGTGAACCTCGGATTTCTGAAGATTCCAGCCATTGGACTGGTCACCCGCGAAAGGCTTCGATAATATCGAAGCGTAATCCATATTCTTTCCAAGTTTGTAAATTGGTGGGTTCATCGCTGACGATGGCCCAAAACTCACCGTTAACGTTGTTGTAGCCGATGGCTACATGCACGGGTCCATAACACTCCTGCTTGTGGAGTTTAACGCTGTGTAGGCACAGAGCCTCCCCACGCATAAGAGGGAATGTCTTGAGTTGTCGCCAGCCTTTACCCGCGAGCCAAATCCAGGTATTACTCTTGAGGCGGATACGTTCTTTGCCAGCCCAAGTCCTTGCTGAGGGCTGCCATCGCCAGCAACGTGGATAAAGCCTCGGTCCGCCAGCAAGACGACCTTGACTCCCTCGGGTAATAGATGGGGCGCTTGATACAGCATTTCTCTATATTCGTTAAAGGCAACCGAGGCACCAGAGATGTTTCAACACTCGCCACACCACGGGCAACGCCCGACCACGATACACAACCGCCAGACGAACCAGGCAATACTCCTCCCAATACGTTGAGGTATAATCGCTCAGATACAGACACTCCTCTTTCCAGTTGGCTAAGGCTGACTGAATCACCGGAATGCAAGAGTCGATGGACATTGATGCGGCTGTTGTGCAACCCGAAGCTAACCCGGCGTTGTTTACTCTGTGCCTGCTCCCCACGACAGGGAAGGCATCGGCAACCAACGGGTGAGACTGACGGAGCCCCGTTGGAGCAAAGCCACCACCATCCACAGGCAGGTCGTCAGATGAGCTCTATGAGCCCAGGGGACCGATTGACTCAACCAACTGTGCAAGGCATTATAGAGAGGGGAGCTTTTATTCACGGCGTTCTGGCTTTTGAGTGGTATCTAAGCTTAGAACGCTGGCTCCCCTATGAACAAGTCCATCGCTGAAAATCCCTGACTGTAAAACTTTCAGTCCTCATTCCCAACTTTTGTCAGTCAACCAGGGAATCTAAGCTTAGAACGCTGGCCCCCTTTTTTCAACCCCAGGGCTAAAAATCCCTGAGTGTAAAGCTTTCAGCCCTTATTCCTAACTTTTGTCAGTCAACCAGGGGAATTGGTGTTATAATTGATGACGATGTTTTGGTGACAAAAACCGGAAATGAGGTTTTAACGGCGGGAGTACCGAAGTCGGTGGAAGCATTGGAAATGCGATCTTAAGGGGGGAGAGGTCATGGTTGATTTTAATTTCACTGTAGCCATCCGAGCTTATAATGCAGAAGATAGACTGGAGTCGCTCTTAGAAAAGCTCTCATCGCAAACAAACACGGAAAATATTTCCTGGGAAATTGTCATTGTTGATAATAACAGTACGGACAACACGGCCAAAATAGTTCGAGAATATCAGTCAAACTGGCCGGAATCGTGCCCCATCAAATATTATCTCGAACCCAGACAAGGGGCCAGTTATGCCAGACAAAGAGCCATGGAAGAGGCCCAAGGTTCCTTGGTAGGGTTTTTGGATGACGATAATTTACCTTCTCCTGACTGGGTGGCTAAGGCCTATTCTTTTGGAGTTGCCCATCCAAAAGCAGGGGCTTATAGCGGTTTAGTTCATGCTATTTATGAAGTAGAACCTCCCCAAAACTTTAAGAGAATAGCTTCTTGTTTGGCCATTATCGAATGGTCGGCAAAAGAGCCGTTTTGTTTTAATTCCCAAGACCCATTAAAAAGAGGACTTTTACCGCCAGGAGCTGGTCTGGTTATTAGAAAAGAAGCTTGGGTGGAAAACGTTACCGCTAATTTAAAATTAAAAGGACCGGTGAAGGGTTCTTTAACAGTAAAAGGTGAAGATTTAGAAGCACTTTGGTATCTGAGAAAAGCGGGGTGGGAAATCTGGTTTAATCCAGAAATGCGCATCTACCATCAAATTCCTAAAAGTCGTTTGGAGAAGGAATATTTGATGAGATTGTTACGGGGTGTGGGTTTGAGCCGTCATTTTACGAGGATGTTGGGATATCAACCTTGGCAAAGACCTTTAGTGATTCCTTTATATATGGCCAACGATTTGCGCAAAGCGCTCCGCTACCGTCTCAAATATGGAAAAGAGTTAGAAACGGATATTGTGGCAGCTAGCGAAATGGAAATGTATTGGGGTAGTCTGGAAAGTCATTTGAGGGCATTCGGGGAATTTTTGAAGTGGGAAAAAACTGAGAAAAGCGATGGATTATGAAATCAGTTGAAAAAATATTAGTCAGCATAGTTATTAACAATTATAATTACGGAAGGTTTTTAAGAGAAGCAATAGACAGTGCTTTTGCTCAAACTTACCCTAATACTGAGGTTATAGTTGTTGATGATGGTTCCACAGATAACTCGCGAGAGATTATTCGCGGTTATGGAGTCAAAATTATCCCCGTATTGAAAGAAAATGGGGGGCAAGCCTCAGCTTTTAATGCAGGAGTTCTAGCTAGTAAAGGACAAATAATTTGCTTTCTTGATGCTGACGATTATTACTTCTCAGAAAAAGTAAGTAAGATTGTTGAAATTTTTGAGCAATACCCTAATGCTGGTTGGATTTTTCACAATTTGGAGGATGTGGACATCAAAGGTTTTCCTGTTGAGCTACCAGAAAAACGTTGTCTTAACCAGTTTGAATATGTTGACGGGCGAGATACAATATTGAATGGAAAATTGCTAAAGTATTGGTTTCCAGCTACGAGTGGCTTATGTTTTAAACGCGATACGATCGAGCAAATATTACCAATGCCAGAGCAATTTTTTATTTCTGGTGATGCTTTTTTAAGGTTGGCAGCAATCTATTTATCACCAGGCATACTTTTCCCAGAAAAACTGGCTATTCATCGCAGTCATGGGAATAATTTTTATGCCTTTAAAGAAAATCTTAGCGTCGAGCGGTCAAAGTTATATATTAAAGTCGCATACTATCTCAGAAAGAGATTTCCTGAAACTCAAAATTTCACCGATAGTCTTTGGGCTAATTCCTTAGTTCAACTTATTAATTATACAGGCTTGAGGGAAGCAATTAATTTTCCTGAATATCAAGCATATTGGAAATATTATCCTCAATTAATTTATGGCTTAAATTTGACGCTTAAAGTTATTTTTACCTATAGTAAAATACAGGGAAGAAGAATTTTAAATTATAGATTAAGTAGAAGGTGATGTGGTTAATTGAATTTCAATGTTTTTTCTCGTTTGAACAGCATTAAAAAAACCTCAGATGATTAACACCCATTCAGTCAAAAAAAATTTGAGAAATAGTCTGCCAAATCTAGCTCAATCTCTAGTTAACAATAGTTATCTAGAAACAAACTTTTTTTATCCTCAATACCAACAATATTTGGCAAATTATCAAAGTAAACTACCATTGCTTGCTGAAAATGATGCGGTAATTGTAGAGACTTTAAAACAACAAGGCATCTGTACAACTACCTTAAAATTTCTGGGAATACCAAGCACAAACGAATTTATCGAAGCCGTTAATCAGCTAATGGAAGAACTTACGAAAATATCAGAAAAAAGAACCAGTAAGTTTGCCATTGAATCTAATTTAGAACAGCTCCTAAAATATCCAGAAATATTTAGTTGGGGTCTTGAAGATAGATTAATAAATATTGTCTCAAATTACTTAGGTACTCCAGTTGCTTATGATACTTTTATGGCACATTTAAGCCTTGATAATGGGAAAGAAACAGCAACAAGACGCTGGCATCTAGATAATGAAGACAGAAAAGTGATTAAAATAATCATCTATTTTAATGATGTAGATGAGGATGGCGGCCCTTTTCAATATATGCACCCTGAAGTTAGTTCGTTACTTTTGAAAAAAGCCAAAGATAAATACAAATTTTTTCAAAATCAAGACATAGAAGAACTAATACCTAACCATAAAAAAGATTGGTTAACAACTTACACGGGAAAAGCTGGAACTGTAATTATTGTGGATACCGCTCGTTCTTATCATCGTGGCAAACCTCCCACAAAATCTCCCCGCCGTGCAGTTAGTTTTGGATATTTAAGCCGTCGTCCCCATCAACCTTTTCGTGCGGGTAGAAATCTTTTATCCAGAGAAGAATTATCCCTTATCGCTGCAAAACTTCCTCAAGAAAAACAGGCTTGCGTTTATTGGCAAGATGCTCTTCCTCCTCTAGTGAAATTGATTCCTAAATATTCATACCTTTATTAATTAAAAGGAGATTAATTATGTCTATTGTCCGCGATGTAGCTACTTCAATTTTTTCCTATATGTATGCCCGCAGTCTTAAAAAGCAACATCAATATAAATCCAAAAAAGAGAAAATCAGAGAGGATGTTATCCATTTTGAAATTGAGGATGGTGTGGGTCTAGAAGTTTATTGGAAAGCTCTCAAAATAGGACGCAGTGTAGCGGTTATATTTTATGCTTTTGGGTATGAAATACTTCGATTAGATTGCTATGTTGAAGGACTGGGGCACGCTCATATTCAGCTTGTAGAATGCCAACAAAAATGTAAGCCCCGTTTATTATTGCCAGAAAAAACAGTCGAGGAGCAAATAGAACGCGCAATTTTTGAATTAGAAAACAATCTCTATTACTGGTTGCAGCGCCATCCCGATCGCCAAATTCGGACGTTGAAAGTTGACCAGACTCAATTAAAGATAGCAACAGAAAAGGCAAGGGAAAAAATGTTAGAATTTGCGGAAAAAATGAAAGAAAAAGCAGCATCTACTGAAGCTATAGGTTAGCAAACTAAAAACAATTAAATTTTGAGTTTCTCAAAAAAATTACTGATAACAATTAATTATGGTCTCAATCACACAAAGACTGGAAAACTGGACATTACCTCATAAATTATGGAAAACTGGTGCTCCTCTTCCCACCCCACTGTTAGAAAGTGCAACAACAGTTATTAACAACCAACTCTATGTTTTTGGCGGCTTTACGTTCGGGTGGCAAGCGACCGAAGATGTATTTGTCTATAATCTAGAAGCCAACCAATGGACTAAATTGGGTGAAATGCCTACTGCTGTAACTCATGTTAATGCAGCTCTAGATGGGTCGCGAGTGTGGTTCGCTGGCGGATTTGTGGGCAATCATCCAGGCCCCACAACCGCTGCAGTCTGGCAATACGACGCGATCGCCAATTCCTGGAAAGAAGGTATCCCACTACCTGAAACTCGTGCCGGCGGTGGTCTCCAGATTATCAATGGCGAACTGCATTATTTTGGTGGCTTTGCAGCAGACCGAGATACTACTTGTGGAGAACATTGGTCGTTCCTACTGGAGGGGGGAACGGAGTGGGTGGAAAAAGCACCTCTGCCAAATCCGCGAGGTCATGTTTCTAGCATTGCTGTGGGTAATAAAATCTATGCTATTGGCGGTCAGCATCGCCACGATACTAATCCAGTTGATGTGGATTCGGTTCATGTTTACGATCCGCTAACAGATACTTGGTTGGAGTTGGCTAGTTTGCCCGAACCCAGGTCTCATTTTGAACCCTCAACTTTTGTAGTAGATAATTACATCATTATTATTGGCGGGCGTAACAATCAAAACCCCCACTTATTGAGTGAAAAATTAACCGATCTATTTGCCCATGAAAATGACAAACTAATTGATGATTTTCCCCTACAAGTTTTTCTGGCACTGAAGCATTCGATTAAAGGTTCTAAGTATTATACGGATTTGATTCCTAAAATTACTGTCTATGACATCAAACTAGACAGTTGGGTCGAACTGGGAGCCTTACCAACTAATCTTTATGCTTGTATTGCTAATGCGATCGGCAAATGGTTGGTTGTGACTGGAGGCGGCAGAAATCGGCATAAAAACTTCCAGTGTAGAACTTTACTCAATCAAAGTTTGATAGATGTTATTAAAACCAAAAGTAAATTATCAAAAGACATTGGCTAACTATGATTAAAAAATCTATCAAGAGCTTGTTAAAATCAATCGCTGAGATTGGCAAGCGATCGCCGAAACAAAGCGATGAATTAATCGCTCAAATCAAGCAAACAACTATGGAATATACAACCCTGGGTCGCACCGGACTCAGGGTAAGCGTGATGGGTTTGGGTGGTGGAGGATACAGCAAAATTGGTCAAAACACGGGCAAAAGTCGGGTAGAATCTATAGCTCTCGTTCGTACAGCCCTTGATTTTGGCATTAATTTATTTGATACGGCGGAAGGTTATAATACCGAAGAAATTATTGGCAAAGCAATTAAGGAGATTAAGCGTGAAGACGCGGTTTTATCTACTAAGAAAAAAATGCTTAGTCAAGACCGCTTAATTACTGGTAAAGAATTAGTCAGAGGAGTAGAAAAAAGCCTGAGAAAACTCCAAACCGATTATGTGGATATTTATAATTTGCATGGTGTAACCATAGATGAATACGATTATGTTTTAACAGAACTGGTTCCAGTGTTATTTAAAATGCGCGATGCAGGTAAAATTCGATTTATTGGCATTACGGAAGCATTTACAAAAGAGCCAAACCATAAAATGCTAAGGCGTGCTGTTAAAGATGATTGTTGGGATACTATTATGGTGGGGTTTAATATCCTCAATCAATCTGCACGAGAGCTAGTTCTTCCCCAAGCTACTGCCAAGAATATTGGCGTGTTATCAATGTTTGCTGTTAGACGAGCTTTAAGTAGTGAGAAAAATCTGAGAAAAGCTATCCTAAAATTGCAGCAAATGGGAGCTGCCGAACTTGAAATTTTAAATGCAGAAAAACCACTAGATTTTCTATTTAAGGAAGGTGGAGCTAAGAATATTACAGATGCAGCTTACCGCTTTTGTCGCCACCAACCAGGAGTCGATGTCGTGTTATTTGGTACGGGGAATGTCGAGCATCTGGCAGCTAATGTTGCTTCTTTATTGCGCCCTCCATTGCCGGATCTAGATTTGTTGAAACTTAAAGAATTGTTTGCCAATGTTGATGATTTTACAGGAAATGAAAAACTCTGATGTCCTTCTTTTTTGTCAAAATAGCCGATGAAACCAGCAGTTATTATCTATCGAGATCGATTAATTCCCTACTCGGAAACCTTCATCCCCGCACAAGTCGAGAACTTTTCATCCTATCGAGGTTTCTACGTTGGGACGTCGCGCTTCCCCACTGCCAAATCGATGCTTCCCCAGGAGAGAACAATTGTTCTCGGCGACTTGGCATCTCCTCCCGGTTTCTGGAAAACAGCCTATAAATTAACTGGTTTCGTCCACCCGCGCTGGCTTAAACCTTTACAAGATTTATCCCCTCGTTTAATTCACGCTCATTTCGGTTTGGATGGAGTTTTAGCCCTGCCTCTGGCACGAAAATTAAATCTCCCTCTAATCGTGACTTTTCATGGTTATTTTGCCACCGCAGAAATCGAACTGAATAAATCTAAAAATTTCTACGCAAATACTAGAGACTTTGTTAAAAATCGCGGTCAATTTTATCGAGAACTGTATTTTAGGAATCGCGATCGCCTCTTTCAAGAAGCCGACTGTTTCATAGCCGTTTCCGAGTTTATCCGCTCTCAAATTATCGAAAAAGGATGCCCGCCAGAAAAAATCCTAGTTAACTATATCGGCATAGACCTAGATAAATTCACCCCCAATCCCGAAGTCAAACGAGAACCTATTGTTTTATTTGTGGGGCGGTTGACAGAGAAGAAAGGATGCGAAGATTTAATTCGGGCAATGGCAGACGTTCAAAAGAACTTGCCAGAAGTAGAATTAGTAATTATTGGTGACGGACCGCTGAGTTCTTCCTTAAAAAATTTAGCCCAAAAATTACTCAAATCCTATCGCTTTCTGGGAGTACAACCCCACGAAAAAGTCAGAAATTGGATGCAAAAAGCTTCGATATTAGCAGCCCCCAGTTTAACTACAGCCCAAGGAGAATCAGAAGGCTTACCCATGAC
Organism: Oscillatoria sp. HE19RPO; assembly: GCF_024220515.1. Lineage (GTDB taxonomy): Bacteria > Cyanobacteriota > Cyanobacteriia > Cyanobacteriales > Laspinemataceae > Laspinema. Next base: position 9,027 of record NZ_JAMXOT010000136.1, on the reverse strand, counting down.
AATTCTGGAGGCGATGGCAATGAAACTGCCGGTTGTAAGTTCGATTCATGCAGGAATTCCCGAAGCAGTAATTCATCAGAAAAATGGATTTTTAATTCGGGAAAAAGACCGAGAAGCTCTGGCAGAATTTATCTTAACTTTACTTAAAAATGACCCACTGCGAGAAGAGTTTGGCGAGTTAAGTCGTACAGAAGTAGAAAGCAAGTTCGATCTGAAAAAGAATACAGCGATGTTAGAAAATATATACGATTTGTATTAACTTCAACTTAGGGACCGTTTTAACCTAGAGAGCCAGTTAAGTATTCTCAGAAAGTGCGGTTGTTCGGCGTTTCAGAAACCCGGAATTTCTGTAAAAAGTCGATTTTTAGATTACCTCAACGCAGGTCGAGTAACCAGCGTAGATTTATACGATGGGGAGCGTACCGCTATTGGAGTATTGCTCGTAGCACCTCCAGGAACGGGTAAAACTCTCCTAGCTAAGGCGATCGCTGGGGAAGCGGGAGTCCCCTTCTTCAGCATCTCCGGTTGGGAGTCGATGCTCCAGACTTAAAAGGTCGCTTATCTATCTTAGATGTTCGCGATCGCAATAAAAAACTGGCAACAGACATATCTTTGGAAGCGATCGCTCGTCGTACTCGGGGTTTCACCGGTGCTGACTTAGCTAACTTGCTCAACGAAGCAGCTATCCTTACTGCCCGCCGTCGCAAAGAAGCCATTACCATGATGGAAATTGACGATGCGGTAGATCGGGTGGTAGCCGGTATGGAAGGCACTCCTTTAATTGACGGCAAGAGCAAGCGCTTGATTTATCACGAAGTCGGTCATGCCATCGTGGGCACTCTGCTCAAAGACCACGACCCAGTACAAGTGGTTTGGCTGTTGGCAGTAAAGTTAAGAATTAAAACAGGGCCGGGGCCAATCTGGGCTAAAATGATGGGTACGCTTTCGGCTTGCGAGACGGTGAGTCGCAACTTGCGAGCAGGTTTCCCGGAAATTTGGCTCGATCCCTTGACAAAAAAAAGTCCCAGGACTATTTTTGAAAAAAAACAAACTTATGTCATGGTGGATTTTAATTTCACTGTAGCCATCCGAGCTTATAATGCAGAACAGAGACTGGAGTCGCTCTTAGAAAAGCTCTCATCGCAAACAAACACGGAAAATATTTCCTGGGAAATTGTCATCGTTGATAATAACAGTACGGACAACACGGCCAAAATCCTTCAAGAATATCAGTCAAACTGGCCCGAATCGTGCCCCATAAAATATTATCTCGAACCCAGACAAGGGGCCAGTTATGCCAGACAAAGAGCCATGGAAGAGGCCCGAGGTTCCTTGGTAGGGTTTTTGGATGACGATAATTTACCTTCTCCTGACTGGGTGGCTAAGGCCTATTCTTTTGGGGTGGCCCATCCAAAAGCAGGGGCTTATAGCGGTTTAGTTCATGCTATTTATGAAGTAGAACCTCCCCAAAACTTTAAGAGAATAGCTTCCTGTTTGGCCATTATCGAATGGTCGGCAAAAGAGCCGTTTTGTTTTAATTCCCAAGACCCATTAAAAAGAGGACTTTTACCGCCAGGAGCAGGTCTAGTTATTAGAAAAGAAGCTTGGGTGGAAAACGTTACCGCTAATTTAAAATTAAAAGGACCGGTGAAGGGTTCTTTAACAGTAAAAGGTGAAGACTTAGAAGCACTGTGGTATCTTAGAAAAGCGGGGTGGGAAATCTGGTTTAATCCAGAAATGCACATCTACCATCAAATTCCTCAAAGTCGTTTGGAGAAGGAATATTTGATGAGATTGTTACGGGGAGTTGGTTTGAGCCGTCATTTTACGAGAATGTTGGGATATCAACCTTGGCAAAGACCTTTAGTGATTCCTTTATATATGGCTAACGATTTGCGCAAAGCGATCCGCCACAGTCTCAAATATGGAAAAGAGTTAGAAACGGATATTGTGGCATCTAGCGAAATGGAAATGTATTGGGGTAGTCTGGAAAGTCATTTGAGGGCTTTAGGAGAATTTTTGAAGTGGAAAAAAGCTGAGAAATAAATAGACAAACAAAAAATAACGAGCAAAAATATGACAGGAAAAAAAGTATTATTCATTGGGTTAGATTCTGCCGAACCAGAACTTCTTAAGCAGTGGAGTGAAGATGGTAGCCTCCCTAATTTGCAAAAAATTTGGTCGAGCAGCATTTGGGGTAATGTAAAAATTCCCAAAGGTTTTAGTAATGGTGCGATGTGGCCTTCTCTATTTACTGGTGTCGATCCGAGCAAACACGCTAGATATAATTACCTTGGCATCGAGCCGGGTACATATAATTTTAAGCATCTTTTTTGTGAAGATACTGACTATGAAGCGTTACCGTTTTGGGTTGATTTGAGCGAACGAGGAAAACGAGTGGGAATTGTTGATTTACCAAGAGCTCCTCTGACAAGAGACATTAATGGATTTCAAATAGCTGATTGGTTAACTCACGATCGCCGAAATGCGATCGCTAGAAGTTATCCAGAAAGTTTAATTCGAGATGTAATTGAGACTTTTGGTGAGGATGAAATAGGAGAAAGACCAGAATTATACCTTCGCAGTCATAGCGATGAATCTTTTATCGAGCTAATGAAAAAAAGAATTGCGCTGAGGGCAGAACAAACAATTCAATTAATTCAGCAATGGGATTGCGATCTTTTTATGACGGTGTTTGGCGAACCTCACGATGTCGGTCATATGTGTTGGCATTTACGCGATCGAGAAGGCAACGATCCGGTTAAAGATGTTTATCGAGCTTTAGATGGAGCGATCGGCAAAATTATTAACAATCTTGAGAATACTGACATAATTATTTTTGCCGGACCTGGAATTACTAATAATTATGGTGCCAATGAAGGCTTCGATTCTATTTTGCAAAAAATCGAAGAAAACTATTTAAAAAAATCTAAACTGACAAAAAAAAGAAGTCAATCTCTGATTCCTAAAATCAGAAGTATTCTGAGACAATATTTACCAAAAAAAATTAGAAATAAAATTTATAATCAAATACCTGAAGCAGTCAAAAAACAAGAAAAGAAATTATTAGCAAGTCAACGGAGATTGTTTAGTTTGCCTTTTGGAAATACGGGTTATGCGATTAGAATAAATGTAGTTGGTAGAGAGCCTAATGGTCTGATTAAAAGAGGGGAAGAATATAATGAAATATGCGATTTTCTGCGTCAGTCTGTTTCTACTTTAAAAAATCTCGAAACGGGGACTCCTTTGGTAGAAGATGTTATTCAGGTAAATCAGCTTTATCGCGGTCAGGCTTTAGACCGATTACCAGATATTATTGTTTTATGGAATAGAGAATATCCTCTTAGAGTAGTTGGCTCGGAAGAACTAGGAGAATTTGAAGTTAAATGCTACACTCGCAGAACGGGAGAACATAACGATCGCGCAATATTTTGGCTTAATAGTTCATCTTTAACCCCTCAAAAGTTGGAGACTACCATTAAAGTAGAAGATTTAGCACCGACGATTGGTGTTTTATTAGACGCACCTTTAAAGGAGACGGATGGCAGGCCCATTCAGGAAATTTTAAGGCTAAAATAGATTAACATTAAATATCTAAATTTGTAATGGATAGCTCAAAAGAAAGTTTTCTTAAACTCGGTATTATTTGCAATGAATTTTTCGCTCTATCTCAAGGTCGAATGGGAGGATTTGGTCGCGCTGCTAGTCTGGTGGCTGAATGTTTCCACGATCGCCCCGAATTAGGAATAAAAGCAGTTTTTTTGGCAGGAGAAGGTTATGGAGAGCCGAATCAGCCAAATCCGATTATTCATAATACTCCTTTAATTTTACGTCAAAGAAATAAATTAGCTTACGCTCGACGTATTTGGCAAGAAAAAATTGACTTAATTTTATCAATAGATTACCGTTCTAATTATCGTTCTTTATTTTGGCTTTTACCGCACGCTCCAATTATAGTGTGGGTTAGAGATCCTCACCCTCCTGAAGATGTTGTTAAAATTAATACTGTTCGCATACCAGGTCAGGAAAATATAGAACCTCAAGGCTTAAAATCTGCTGATTGTACTTCTTTGGCGGGAATTGTTAAGGCATCTAAGTGGTTGAAACGTCCGGTATTGTTTGCCACCGTATCGCCTTTCTTAAAAACTAAAATTAAAGGAACTTATGGAGTTCAACCTCAAGAGGTGACAATCTTACCTAATATTATCAATTTAGAGCCGACCGAAATTAGGAAAAGTGCAAAACCTACTGTCATATTTTTAGCACGTCTCGACCCTTACAAACGACCTTGGTTATTTGTGGAGTTAGCTCGTCATTTTCCAGAGGTAGATTTTCTGGTTTTAGGCAAAGCTCATTTTCAGGGGAAAGGAGCATGGGAACCTCTGAATTTACCTGAAAATGTTAAATTAATGGGTCATGTGGGAGGAGAAGAAAAAACTAAAATTATTACTTCTGCTTGGGTGTTAGTTAATACCTCTATTCATGAAGGTTTAGCAATTAGTTTTCAAGAAGCGTTAAAGTGTGAAACGCCTCTTTTAAGCTGTGTTAATCCTGAAAATGTCGTCTCTGAATTTGGTATTTATGTGGGACGCTACGATGGTACTGGCATGGAAGGAATACCTAAGTTTGTAGAAGGTTTAAAAATTCTATTAGAAAACCATGAGTTACGAATTAAGTTAGGAAAAGAGGGGAGAAAATGGGTAGATAAAACCCATAATCAGGATAACTTTAAAACAGTATTTTCTGATTTGTGTAAAAAAGTAAAAGTCTATTAATTTGGCATGGATTATTTTGGCTACAGCCCATCAAGTACCATTTGACGCTTGAGGTCAGAGTCTAGGTTGCTGGTTGACTGACAAAAGTTAGGAATAAGGGCTGAAAGCTTTACACTCAGGGATTTTTAGCCCTGGGGTTGAAATCCGGGGAGCCAGCGTTCTAAGCTCTTATTCCACTCAAAAGCCAGAACGCCATGAATAAAAGCTCCCCTCTCTATAATGCCTTGTACAGTTGGTTGAGTCAATCGGTTCCCTGGGTTCATCAAGCGCATCTGACAACTTGCCTGTGGATGGTGGTGGCTTTGCTCCAACGGGGCGAAGTTAGTCTCACCCGTTGGTTGCCGATGCCTTCCCTGTCGTGGGGAGCAGGCACAGAGTAAACAACGCCGGGTTAGCTTCGGGTTGCACAACAGTCGCATCAATGTCCATCGACTCTTGCATTCCGCTGATTCAGTCAGCCTTAGCCAACTGGAAAGAGGAGTGTCTGTATCTGAGCGATTATACCTCAACGTATTGGGAGGAGTATTGCCTGGTTCGTCTGGCGGTCGTGTATCGTGGTCGGGCGTTGCCCGTGGTGTGGCGAGTGTTGAAACACAAGAGTGCCTCGGTTGCCTTTAACGAATATCGGGAGATGCTGTATCAAGCGGCGCATCTATTACCCAAGGGAGTCAAGGTTGTCTTACTGGCGGACCGAGGCTTTATCCACGTTGCTGGCGATGGCGGCGATCAGCCACGACTTGGGCTGGCAAAGAACGTATCCGCCTCAAGAGCAATACCTGGATTTGGCTCGCGGGTAAAGGCTGGCGACAACTCAAGACATTCCCTCTTATGCGCGGGGAGGCTCTGTGCTTGCACACTGTTAAACTCCACAAGCAGGAGTGTTATGGACCTGTGAATGTGGCAATTGGCTACAACAACGTTAACGGTGAGTTTTGGGCCATCGTCAGCGATGAACCCACCAACTTACAAACCTTCCCTTGAATATGGATTACGCTTCGATATTATCGAAGCCTTTCGCGGGTGACCAGTCCAATGGCTGGAATCTTCAGAAATCTGAGGTTCGCTCCGTCTGTGTTCTGTCTCGATTAGGGGTCGAGAATGGAGTCGCCTCCATCCCCTCCCATTCAAAACCGTACATGAAAGTTTCCCTTCATACGGCTCCTAGTTTGACTGCTCCTTTGTTAAGGATACAGCTTTGGCTTTCATCTAAAGCTGTCTTTTCATCGTGACAGTGGCGGTGTAGTAGTTGAAGGTTTTTATATTCATCCTTTCCACCTTGGCTTCTAGGCTGAATGGGGTCTACTTCAACTAAGTCTGACGGGGTAAAATATTGCCCACACCAGGTACACCTGCCTTTTTGCTTCTTGAGCAGTTTAGCTACTCTTGTTTGCGTATCGATTGCTTGTCCTTTTCTGGTTGCCCAGGAGGTCCAATTTCCGTCGTATGGTGTTGCATCCGGGCGCACTAGGGTGTGTCTGACAATTGGTGTCCAGTTGTGTTTATATAGACCTAACCCGTCTGGGGTTTGGAACATCCAAGTTTCTTGTCTTTCTTGCCCGTTACTGAGTCTGACCGTTCCGTGTCTGAAGTAATTCCTCAGCTTGTCATAACTTGCCTTGGAGCATCTTGAGACTGTCCATGCCCTTAACATTTGCCAAACCGTATGGTCTAGTTTGTTGAAGGTATCTGTCGATACAACTCCTGAGTAGTAGTTTGACCATCCTCGGATTATCGGGTTAAGTCTGCTAATCAGGGCTGATTGAGGTGCTGTTCTATGTTGTTTGATTACACCTTTAATCACTTCTGTATGGGCTTTAACTGCCTTTTTGCTGGGTTTGATGTGGGTTTTATGGCCGATTAGGCGGCTTTTTCTTCCACCGGTCTTCCCAGATTTGTATTTCCCGACTGGATATTGCCTGATATTGAATCCTAAAAATTCAAACCCCGGTTTTTCAGTTTTCCCCTCATATTGAATGGGGTTTAGTGTGTGACACACTCGGGTTTTTTCCGGGTTGATTTCCAGTCCCACAGGTTTTAACCATTCAGAGATGGCAGTTCGGCACTGTTCAATGATGTCAAGTGACGGTGATATCACTACAAAATCATCGGCGTATCTTATTAAGGTGGCCTGCGCTGCGCTACCTTTCTTAGGAAACCTTGTCTCAATTAGCCTAGCCATTCCATCCAGTGCGATGTTGGCTAGTAGTGGACTTATTACCCCTCCTTGTGGTGTCCCTGCATCTGTTTCCTCAAATACGCCTTTGTCCAGCACACCCGCTTTTAACCATTGTTTTAGGTCTCTTTTCAGGCGGCTTGGACATTGAATTTTGGACAGAAGGTAGTCATGGTTTATTTGGTCAAAGCACTTCGCTATGTCCGCATCAAGCACGTAGTATTCACCTTTGTTGATGCTCTGATAAATACGGGCGATTGCATCATGGGCTGACCTAGCAGGTCTGAACCTGTAGCTTGTGCTTTCAAATCTCGATTCCCATTCGGGTTCGAGTGCCAATTTCACCAAGGCTTGCCTTGCTCTATCCTGGATTGTGGGTATCCCTAGGGGGCGTTTTTCATCCCTTCCTGGTTTTGGTATCCACACCCTTCGCAGTGGTTTTGTTTTGAGGTTTCCTTTAATTTCCTCGGTTAGGTTTAGCCTTTGTCGGGGTGATACTACTACCACTCCGTTTACTCCAGCCGTTTTCTTGCCTTGGTTATCTTGGGTTACTCGCCGTACTGCTAAGAGTCGGGCATAATACGATTTCACCAATAGACGTTGCAACCTTCTGGCCTTTGCGTCCTGTCCCGATTTAGCTGCTTGGTATATTCTCTTTTGGAGCTTAAAGACGTACCTCTGGACTTTGGCCCAGTTGATACCTCTCCATACATTCGTAGTCTCGGTAGGTCCCCGTTTTCCGAAGCCCTTACTTTCTCTCGATTTCGTCATATTAACCCCATATTAACCCCTACTAGACTCTATCCTGACAATCAAACCGTAACCTGTCTGTATATCCTGACCTACAGTCAGGCGTTGGCTTCTGGTTACATCTAATCCTCTCTAAGGCATCCGCTTACACTTATTGCTACTGAGTTATCGACCAAATACCTCAGAGCCTAAAAGGGGTTAAAACGTTCCGTTTATGTGGGCATTCCATCTTTAGATTTGTCCTCTCCACCGGGGTACTTTTAAAGGTCTGTGTAGGTGGCTTGAGGATTCCCCTACTTTTTCCCTTACTCTTTTGAGCGCAGCGTGACAACCTATTTCGCTACTGGATAATTACGATGGTTCAAGTCGGACATTCGGCTTACGTCTCATGGATGGTTGGCAGTGGTCGGATTATTGGGAGTAGGTTCTCCCTCACGCCTTCCGTTCCCCGCTTCAATCTCAGGGTTGTGAATCCTGAAACTGGGGGTGGCTATCGCCGTTACCCTCAACCCTGTAACCAAACTGTTAGATTTATTACAGAGTTTGTTGACCTTGGGTCCCCTGGCCTAATTTGGTATCGAAGGATACCAAAATTCGGGACATATAAACAGTTATAAGGGTGGCCATAGATGAGCCTCTTTGTATCCAACCGAGCGGCCAGAATCCTTACCAGGTAGTTATTTCCGGCGTTTCAGCCCTAGTTCATACCTGAACGTTTCGCACACTCTTTTTTATCCTAGCGGTGGCTACTCTCTATGTAACTGCCCAGGGTACACAGGTAGTAGCTGAAGGGTTGCGTCGCCGAGTTGACCCTCACTGGTTCCGGGGCAACAGCTATTTCAGAATGGGTTGGGACTGGATTAAAACCGCTTTACAGCAAGGTTGGCAGCTCATTCACTCGGTCTGCTTCACTCTCGCTCGTGACCCCGAACCCGCTATGGCTTCTCGAAAACAACATGACAAGCGTATCTACCGTATTGAGTTCAAAATACATACTTACAAGTATCAACCTGACTAAGTTTTGTCAGTCAACCAGTAGCCGGACTCATAACCCTTTAAGACCTGTGGTTTTGAGCATTGGTAAAATTAACCGAAACTGTCATCTCACCTTCCGCCAACGAAGTCACTGCCGCCTTTCACCTGGTTTGGGTGAAAGAATTTAATAAAACTCAGGATAAAATCACCCGCCTGCGCCAATTTTCTGCCCCAGAATTGATGCAAATGGTCCGAGAAGCCCTGGAAGCATTAAATGTGAGTGGGATTCAACAAAAACTCTTACCCAGTCCCACCTACGCCAGTTATTCCCTCAGCTATCACCTGCCTGCACAA
>NZ_JAMXOT010000135.1 GCF_024220515.1 Oscillatoria sp. HE19RPO | reverse complement strand
GGGGAGGGTTAGGGTGGGGTTCTTCCCTGTGCCCCCGCAGGCTAAAGCCTGGGGCTACACGAACAAAGCCCGCCTGCGCGGGCTAATCCAGTCCGGTCCCCTCCCCTTAGCAAGGGGAGGGTTAGGGTGGGGTTCTTCCCAAGATATCAGGCTAATCCGGTCCCCTCCCCTTGGCAAGGGGAGGGCTAGGGTGGGGTTCTTCTCAAGAGTATGAGGAAGAAATTATATTTCACCCATACCGGAAATAACGACTGAAGTCGTTACTACGAACAAAGAGAACGACTGAAGTCGTTACTACGAACAAAGAGAACGACTGAAGTCGTTACTACAAAAATCTCTCCCATTTCCATAACAGGAGAACATAACATAATGGATCTGAGTACAGAATATCTCGGCTTACAACTGAAATCCCCCTTAATGCCATCGGCTGCCGCACCCCTAACCGAAGATTTAGACAACATCAAACGGTTAGAAGATGCAGGCGCAGGGGCAATAGTCCTCCATAGTATCTTTGCCGAACAACTCAAAATTGAACAACACGAACTCCATCATCACACGATTTCCCATACCGAAAGTTTTGCAGAAGCCCTCACTTATTTCCCTGAGCCCGATACCTATCATGTGGGACCGGAAACTTATCTGGAACATATTCGCCAAGCGAAAGAGAGTGTGGGAATTCCGATTATTGCCTCGTTGAATGGTTCTACCTTGGGCGATTGGGTGGATTATTCTCAACAAATCCAGGAAGCTGGGGCGGATGCTTTGGAATTAAATATCTATAGTATCCCCACGGATGCTGACCTCACCGGGGCGCAAATTGAGGAAGATTATCTCTCCATTGTAGAAGCGGTGCGCGCGGATGTCACCATTCCCCTGGCGGTGAAACTTAGCCCATTTTTCACCAATTTAGGAAATATGGCGATGCGCCTGGATCAAGCCGGTGCCAATGGGTTAATTTTGTTTAACCGCTTCATGCAGGCGGATATTTCCCCGGAAGAACTGGAAGTGTGGCCCCATCTCGTGTTGAGCAATCATCAGGAATCCCTACTCCCCATGCGCTGGCTGGGATTGCTCTATGGTCGCATCAATGCTGACCTTGCCGCAACCACGGGCATTCAAAAAGGACGGGATGCGGTGAAAATGTTGATGGTGGGGGCGAAAGTGACCCAAGTCTGTTCTCCCCTGTTGCGCCACGGCATCGGACATCTGCGGGAAATTGAACGGGAACTGGTGGAGTGGTTAGAGGAACATGAATATCACTCGGTGAAACAGGCGATCGGGACCATGAGTCAGATGAATGTGGCCGATCGCAGTGCCTATGAACGGGCGCAATACATGAAAGTGATTCAAAGTTTCGATTACGATCAGGCGATCGTCACCGCTTCCACTGTCTAAGCAATTTTCTCCCCTGACTTATTTTCCCAATGTCAGGAAATCCCCATCTGGCGGCATTGCCGCCTTTTTTTTGTCCCTATGATCCGCAGAATCACGAAATCGGCACAGTTCAACGTTCTTGTTCAACGTCACGACTTCAGTCGTTATCTTGTCAATGTTCAACGTCACGACTTCAGTCGTTATCCCTCTTGTTCAACGTCACGACTTCAGTCGTTATCCCTCTTGTTCAACGTCACGACTTCAGTCGTTATCCCTCTTGTTCAACGTCACGACTTCAGTCGTTTCCTCCCCACTTCTGCTCAATATCACCCCAAATTTATTAAAAAATATGAAAAAATCATCACCAAACCCCCGGCCCCACCAAACTAAAAAAGCCAGTTAAATTTTAAAATGCAAGATAAAGTTCTGGAATCTTGCCGGTTCAAGTTCATCGAATCAACCCTAACTTAAGGAGAAGTTCATGCATCAGAGAAAAAGACTAGGCGTATTAACCAGTGGGGGAGACTCGCCGGGAATGAATGCTGCGGTTAGGTCCGTGGTTCGGTCGGCGATCGCCCAGGGAATTGATGTATTTGCCATTTATGAAGGCTATCAGGGGATGGTGGAGGGGGGACAATGCGACCTAGAAAACCCGCGCCGTGTGGCCCCGGATGCGGAGGCTTGTATTCGCCAACTCCATTGGTATGACGTGGCGGGAATCTTGCATAAAGGGGGGACAATCATCGGAACGGCGCGATCGGCCCAGTTTCGGACAAGGGAAGGCCGGTTGCAGGCGGTTCGGAATCTGTTAGCCAATGATATTGATGGATTAGTGGCGATCGGGGGGGATGGCAGTCTCACAGGCGCTCACTTGTTCCGCAGTGAATGGCCGGAATTAGTCGCAGAACTTTTAGAACGAGGTGAGATTGAGGCCGAAGTTGCCGAACGTCACCGCCACTTAACCATTGTCGGATTAGCGGCATCCATTGATAATGATATGTATGGCAGTGACATGACGATCGGGACCGATACCGCCCTCCACCGCTTAACCGAAGCCGTAGACTCGATTTCCTCGACTGCTGCCAGTCATCAACGCACCTTTGTCGTGGAAGTGATGGGACGGCATTGCGGCTATCTGGCGTTAATGGGGGCATTAGCCACGGGTGCAGACTGGGTATTGATTCCCGAATGTCCTCCCGAGGGGGATTGCTGGGAGGAAAAAATGTGCCAAGTGCTCCAAGCGGGTCGAGAATCCGGGCGTCGGGATACCATTGTGATTGTCGCCGAAGGTGCGAAAGACCGTCTCGGCAACCCGATTTCTTGTGAATATGTGCGACAAGTGTTGGAAGAAAAACTCGGGGAAGATGCGCGAGTCACGATTTTAGGCCATGTGCAACGGGGAGGGTCGCCCACGGCATTTGACCGCAATTTAAGCACTTTGTTAGGTCATGCGGCGGTTAATGCCTTTCAAACGGCCACCCCAGACAGCGAATCCGTGCTGATTGGAATGCGGGGAAATCGGGTTTATCAAGCGCCGTTGATGCATTGTGTGGAACAAACCCATGCGGTGAGTCAGGCGATCGCCGATGGAGATTACGCCAAAGCGATGGATTTGCGGGGAGAGAACTTCAAAAATGCCTATCAAATTTTGCATACCCTGATGCAAGCTAAACCCAGTACCCCCGAACCCCGGGAAGGCAAACCCTTGAGATTCGCTATCCTCAACTGTGGCGCAACCGCCCCAGGAATGAATACCGCTGTGCGCGCTGCTGTCCGACTGGCGATCGACAAAGGACATACGATGTTAGGGGTCGAACATGGATTTCGCGGCTTAATTGAGGGACACATTAAAGAATTAAACTGGTTAAGTGTGCGAGGATGGGCGACGACGGGCGGTTCTGAGTTGGGGACTAGCCGCAAGATTCCCCAAAGCAAAGACTTTTATGCGATCGCCCGTCAAATCGAACGCCATGACATTAATGGACTGTTGATTATTGGCGGGTGGAGTGGCTATCAAGCCGCCTATCAACTCTATTCCCAATGTGAAACCTTCCCCGCCTTCAACATCCCCATCCTCTGTATTCCTGCCTCGATTAACAATAATCTCCCAGGGTGTGAACTGAGTATTGGGGCCGATACGGCTTTGAATAATATCATCGAAGCGGTGGATAAAATCAAGCAATCTGCGGTTGCTTCCAACCGCTGTTTTTTAGTGAAAGTGATGGGACGATACTGCGGCTATTTAGCGGTGATGAGTGGCTTGGCAACTGGGGCGGAACGGGTGTATATTAATGAGGAAGGGGTGGCTCTCACTGACTTGCAATCCGACCTCTCTACCCTGATTTCTGGATTTAAACAAGGGAAACGAGTGGGTTTAATTATCTGTAATGAAAATGCCCATCCGGTGTATGATAGCGACTTTATCTGTGATTTGTTTGCGGAAGAAGGAAAAGAAGTATTTCAAGTGAGAGAAGCCATTTTAGGCCATCTGCAACAAGGCGGCGACCCCACCCCCTTCGATCGCATCCAAGCCACCCGCTTCTCGGCGATCGGTCTCGACTTTCTCATCGAACAAGCCCAAAGACCTACACCCACCGGGGCTTTTATGGGAACCGAAGCCGGGAATGTGCGATTTATTGACCTAGGCATGATTCCGCGCATGGTAGACAAAGAACACCAACGCCCTAAAGAACAATGGTGGATGGAAACCGCTGAAATCGGCAAAATCCTCGCTCACACTGCACCCCCAACTCACGGGTGAACCCCTCTGAAGGACACGGCAGAAGCCGTGCCCTTCAAGCTATTAACAGAGAAATTTTATGAGGTGGAATTCCCTTAATTAGGATAGACTCTGTGCGTATTTCTCGAAAAGATTCAGGACTTACAACTTACCTTTTTAGTCGGAACCCGCTATGAGTTTACTCGCCCGCAAGAGGCGATCGCCTCCCTCAAAACCCTAGACTTAAAAAACCCTAAAGGTGATTTTCAACGGTTTGAGGTGGTGATTGATTATAACAATGGAGATTCAATCCGTGCCACTTTTCAGAACCAACTGTTACTCGCGGACTTTTTGCATAGTTTAGGCAACGAGTAGGGGCGTCACTCTTCTCGTCAGATGCTTCAACCTAACTACGCGGGTTGGTGATGCAACCCTTGAAGCTACTACTTATACAATCCTCTAAGGCAAATTTCCTAAAAACCCCATTTGTAGGTTAGGATAACCCTAGATCTTTAAAAAATCTGATTTACCCTGTTGTAGGAGTAACTGGAACCTATGTTATCTGCAATGACCCTATTTGACGAAGGGTTTTATTTGTCCCGAAATTCTGATGTAGCCGCAGCCGTTGCCAATGGGATATTTAGTAGTGCGGCCCAGCACTTTTTTGCGTTTGGAGACCAAGAAAACCGGGACCCGAGTGCGTTGTTTCAGACGGATTACTATCTCTCTCAAAATCCTGATGTAGCGGCTGCGATTTCCCCCAATCTGACGGCGTTTGACCATTTTATTAATTTCGGACACCGGGAAGGTCGAGATCCAACTCCCTTTTTTAATACCAACTTTTACGCCCAAACCAATCCCGATGTAGCCGAGGCGGTTCGTCAAGACCCGCTGACAGGTTTCTTCGCTCACTATATCACATTTGGGGCCCAGGAAGGTCGCAGTCCCGTCGCCTTTTTTGATCGGCGTTATTATCTGGAACAAAACCCTGGGGTTGCTGAGGTGGTTTCCCGAGGAGAGACGACAGCGATCGCCCATTTTATCAATTTCGGTCAGTCTGAGGGTCGTCTGCCTCGTCGCTTGTTTAATGAAATGTATGTCTTCGGCGACAGCCTTTCTGATGATGGGAATTTGTTTGCCTTAACCCTGGGATTATTTCCCCCAGAATCCCTTTATGACAATGGCAGATTTAGTAATGGACCCGTCTGGTCAGAACTTCTTCCCTCTCGTCTCGGGTTAGCGGTGAATCCCCAAACCAATATTGCTTTGGGGGGGGCAACCAGTGGAGAGCTTAATATCGTGAATTTGCGAAATCCTGAGTTACCTAGTTTACCGGGTTTGCAAACCCAAATCAATGCTTTTCTCGCCCAAACGCCGACCTCGAATCCGAATGGACTTTACACAATTTGGGCGGGTTCCAATGATTACCTGGAAGCTGGGGTGACGGATATCAATATTCCGGTGAATAATGTCGTGAATGCGGTGACTCAACTGGCAAATGATGGGGCTCGCAATTTTATGGTGATGAACCTCCCGGACTTGGGTAAGACTCCCGGAGTCAGAAATCGGGGACCGCAAGCGCAGCAATTTCTCTCCCAACTGTCGAATGCTCATAATGCAGCCTTAGCCGCAGCAATGGCTAATTTGGACCAAAACCCAAATATCAATATTATTCTGGTTGATGTTAATGGATTGGTCAATGATGCGATCGCCAATCCGAATCAATACGGATTTACAAATGTCACTGACCCCGCCCTACAATCCCCCGGAAGTGACCCCAATACTTTCCTATATTGGGATGACGTCCATCCCACCACTGTGAGTCATCAAATTATTGCCGATACCGCCCTTAAAACCGTGACTGACTTATCTCAATTGGTGAAGGTGATTCTCTAAGGGGTTTGCAAAATATAAATCATCCAACCGTTAAACTGATATGTGTAGGGGCGCAATGCTTGCGCCCTTGGGCGCAAGCATTGCGCCCCTACATTGACGGGGCTACTACGAACGAACGTTTTGGAGATTTTATTTTTTGGAGTTCTCTAATCTCCAGAACCATTAGAAAATGCGGGTATCTCACTGTAGCAAGATACCCGCATTTTCATGATTTTACCCCTTAAATGGGGTTTGAGCAGAATGCTTATTCGATTAATCTGGAGTGAATTCGGCGATTTTTGCCATTGGGGTGAGGCTGGGTGCCTTGAAGCCGATGGTTTCGCCCGATCGCACCTGGGCGTAGGCTTGGGTCGCTACGCTATTAATCGCCACGGTGGTATTGTCATACACCTGCATGGCAATTTTGGGATAACAACCGATCGCCACGATCGCTACCAAAAAACTCAAGGCGATCGCTACTTCCCGAGGGCGACTATCAATAAACGCCGCTTCTCCCGGTAAGATACAATTCGTCCCAAAACAAACTGCCGCTTGGTTTTCAATGAAGTCTTCCCGTAACTCCGGATCCGTGATGTCACAAGCCGGAATTTCCTTCGACCCGTAGAAGGACCCGTGAAACACTTGGCGGACCATCGACAGCAAATAAATCGGGGTTAAAATCACCCCAATGGCCGCCAGAAAGACCACAGCAATCCGGAAAGTCAAGCTATAAAAATCACTGGTGGCAATCCCAATAAAGACCGTCACCTCACTGGCAAATCCACTCATTCCCGGTAGGGCCAGAGATGCCATTGCACCGGCAGTATAGAGGGCAAAAACTTTGGGCATGAAAATCCCAATTCCCCCCATATCTTGCATGGTCATGGTATGAGTTCTGTCGTAAGTTACCCCAGTTAAGAAAAACAACACCGAGGCAATTAATCCGTGGGAAATCATCTGCAACATCGCCCCATTAATCCCTAAATCGGTGAAGGAGGCAATCCCAATTAACACAAATCCCATGTGGGAAACGGACGAGTAAGCCAGTCGCCGTTTCATGTTGGTTTGGGCAAAGGAAGTTAAGGCCCCGTAAACAATATTAACCACTCCCAAGGTGACCAAAACCGGGGCAAAATAAACATGAGCATCGGGCAGTAATCCCATGTTCATTCGCATTAATCCATACGCACCCATTTTTAATAACACCCCAGCCAAAATCATGGACACGGGGGCGGATGCTTCGCCGTGGGCGTCAGGCAGCCAGGTATGGAAGGGGAAGGCAGCGAGTTTGACGCCAAAGGCAATTAATAAACCCGCATAAAGGGGCAGTTGCAGGGCCAAGGGGAACTCTTTTAAGGCGATATCTGCAATATCAAAAGAAACAGGGCCGGGTCCAGAGAGGGCTAAAGCGAGTCCGGCAATTAGAATAAAGATGGAGGCTGCTGCGGTGTAGAGTAGAAATTTGATAGCAGCATATTGCCGTTTCGGTCCGCCCCAGATACAGACGAGGAGATAGACGGGGACGAGTTCGATTTCCCACATGATGAAGAATAGCAGCAGGTCTTGGGCGATGAATACCCCCACCTGGGCTGCATATAACACCAGCATCAGGAAGTAGAACATTCGCGGTTTGCGGTCTACTTGCCATGCGGACAGCAGGGCCATGCTGGTGACGAATCCGGCTAGGAGGACCAAGGGCATGGAGATGCCATCGACGGAGACGGTCCAACTGATGCCGAGTTGGGGAATCCAGCTAAATTGTTCGACGAGTTGAAAGCCGGAAATCTGGGGATCGTAATGTTGCCAGAAGAGGAGGCACATCAGGGCGAAGTCGGCGATCGCCACGCCGGTTGCATACCAGCGCAATACGTTTCCATCGCGATCGGGGATCACTGGAACCAGTAAGGCCGCCACTAGGGGCAGAGCAAATATAGTAGTTAACCAAGGAAATGAATCAGCAAGCATTGCAGTGATTTTTCTCTTTTTAAAGGGGCCAGGGGATTAATCTTGAACCTATTATGCCTGCTTTTGTAACATTTCTTTAACTTTTAGGGAAGGGATTAAGGAAATTTTATATTGAACCCCAGACAAAGGGTACTTAAGCCTAAATACCTAAATGTAGGGGGAAGTCCCTGGGATAGCGCTACATTTAGGTATTTAGGCTTAAGTCCTGTTCGAGAATCTGCTAATTCATCACTTTTTTGATAGCCATAGATTTTTAAGAGGGTCTGGTATCTTGAATGCTCTATATATTAATCTGATGTTGGCAATCTGCAATATATTGAGTAAATAAAAAGCACAACAGTAAAAGCCGATCGCCCGATCGTAAAGATGAGAGATGGGACTGAAGTGCCGCCCACCTCTCGGAAGAAATCCCCATCAGGGGGAGATTAACCGGATGGGTTGTTTTCTCGGAGATGATGGACCAACGCCTGAAGTCCCAGGCGATAACTATCGGGACCAAACCCGCTAATTTGCCCGATGGCGATCGCCGCAATATAGGAGTGATGGCGAAACGGTTCACGGCGATAAATATTGCTCAGGTGAACCTCCACGGTGGGAAGATTAACCCCGGCGATCGCATCTCGGATGGCCACACTCGTATGAGTATAAGCCCCAGCATTAATCAACAGACCTGAGTGCTGGTCCCTGGCGGCATGGATCGCATCAACCAGTACCCCCTCATGATTGGATTGCAACGCAGACAGCTTCACTTGCAAAGCCTGGGCCTCTGTTTCCAGCAAGCGATTAATATCTTCTAACGTCGCGCTACCATAGACTCCTGGCTCTCGTTGACCCAGGAGATTTAAGTTTGGTCCGTGCAGTACCAATATATTCAGCAATCGCAGATGCCTACGCCTTTAACACTATAAATTTACCGACGCCGACGGGGTTCGTTGACTGGAATAGGAATCGGTTCCGGTTCCGGTTCTGCCTCTGGACCGAGAAGGGCCTCAATAATTTTGCGCGCCCATTCTTTTAATTTGTCGATTAGGTTATCTATATAATCCATTGAAAAGACAGCTCCTTGAGTCCAGGCTATCGCTCTACTACTTGACGGCAGTTTCTGAGTGCCGTCTGTCACAGAATTGGAATCACTCTGTTTCTTTGATCATAACGAATCCTGAGAAATGAGCAAGTACACTCAACCGTACAAAACCGCCTTTTGGGGATCGGCCCCAGGCCGTTAGCTCAGGCCACTCCCTATATGTAGGAATTTTTGAAAATCCAGACGCTACAGGTAGCGTCTTGTCACAAATATTAAGAATGTTAAGCTATTCTTAACATTTTTCTTCTGAGGCAGTCCAGAGCACTTTCGGCGCTGTAATGACGAATCAAGTCCCTTTCTTGGAACGCGCTCAAGCGGAATTCAAAACTTTCCACCTCACGGTTGGGTCCAGCTAACCCGATATAAACTAACCCCACAGGTTTGGTCTCGCTGCCACCGCCAGGACCCGCAATCCCCGTCACACTCAGACCCCAAGTTGCACCTAATTTAGCGCGGACCCCGAGGGCCATTTGTTGAGCCACAATGTCACTGACAGCACCTTCCCGGGCTAAATCCGCTGAGTTGACATCCAGAAGCCCGATTTTTACCGAATTGTCATAAGCAATCACCCCGCCTAAGAAATAGCGAGAACTGCCGGAAATGGCGGTGAGGAGACTGCCGATACTTCCCCCGGTACAGGATTCGGCCACGGCGAGGGTTTGGCCCTGTTGGAGGAGTAACTCACCCACCACTGAAGCGAGGGTATCCTGGTCATACCCAAAATAGTCAAATCCAGCGATCACTTGAATCTGTTGCTGCACTGGGGCGATCGCTGCTTGTGCTGCGGTTTCATTGGAGGCGCGGGCGGAAACCCGGAGTCTGACCTCACCATTGAGGGCATAAGGAGCCACCGTGGGATTGGTCAAATCCAGTAACGGAGCCACTTTTTCCGCTAAAACCGACTCAGAAACGCCCCAAAATTTCAACATTCGACTGTAGATAATATCCTGACCCCAGCCTTGGGCTTTCAGGTACGGGACAGCCGTTTCTTGCCACATTCGGTACATTTCCTTGGGAACTCCAGGAAAGGTCAAAATCGTCAAATTAGGGCGAGGCTGCCAGATGATGCCCGGGGCCGTGCCGAGGGGATTGGGTAAAATCTCCGCACCGGCAGGAATTGAGGCTTGTTTGCGATTGCTGAGTGCCATAGGCCGACCGCGAGAGGCATATTTTTGGATCAGACCTTCGAGAATGTCCGGTCTTTGGACCATTTCCACCCCAAAACAAGCCGCGAGGGTTTCGTGGGTGAGGTCATCGGGGGTGGGGCCGAGACCGCCGGTAAAGATGAGAATTTGGGCAGAACGCTCAACGGCGATCGCCACCACCTGTTTAATGCGGTCTGGATTGTCCCCGACCACGGTTTGAAAATAATGAGGGATACCCAGTCCCGCCAGTTGTTTCGCTAAAAATTGAGAGTTGCTGTTAAGAATATCTCCTAACAGCAATTCTGTGCCAACACAAATAATCTCAGCACTCATGAATGTTTGAAAATAGAGTTTACATGATAGACAGGCAGGGGCGTGACTGTTCCCGGGTTCAGGGTTATAACCTCGCGTGTTTCTTCACCTTCCAACTGGCATAGCTGAGTAAAGCCGTTGCCGCAAAAGCGTAGGCGATGCCACTGGGAATCCCGGCAAATGCCAAGGCTATACTACCGACCCAAATGGTTAGGGCGTAAATAAACAGAACGGTTAAGCGATGGGAGAGTCCCGCTTCAAGGAGACGGTGGTGCAGATGGCGTTTATCGGCGGTAAAGGGAGATTTGCCATTGCGAATGCGATCGACAATCACCGCTGACATATCCAAAATCGGCACCGCTAGAATGATATAAGGCAGAACCACCGCCGTAACAGCCGTGGTTTTCACCAAACCCACTACCCCGACCCCCGCCAGGGTGAAGCCAATAAAATAGGAGCCACCATCCCCCATGAAAATTTGGGCCGGATTAAAGTTGTACCGGAGGAAGCCCAAGGTGGCACCGGCTAAGGCAGCGGCAATCAACGCGGCGGCGGGTTGATGCATAAACAGACTCACCATGAGCATGACTAAGGCGGCAATGCCAGAAACACCTGCCGCCAAACCATCTAATCCATCGATCCAGTTAATGGCATTGGTCATACCAACCAGCCAGATCACGGTGATGGGATAGCTAATCAAGTCAGGGAATTTAACTAATCCCAGAAAGGGAATGGTTAAAAATTCAATTTGAACCCCGACTGCCCAAGCCCCACTAGCACAGATGGTTTGTAATAGGAGTCGTAACAACGGAGAGAGTCCGTATAAATCGTCAGCAAGTCCGATCGCGAAAAAGGCAAGGCCGCCTAGGGTGAGGCCCCAAATTTCGTACTCTTTTGGAGTGGGCAAGACGCCAAATCCACCCATCCACCAGACGATTAATAGGGCTAGGGTTGTCCCTAGGAAGATTGATACGCCTCCCAAGCGCACCATTGGCTGGCGGTGTACCTTGCGTTCTGAGGGAAGATCAACTCGGCCACTTTTAATCCCAATTTTTTTGACCACCGGCGTCGTTGCAAGGACAACAAGGGCGGCGACGATAAAAGCAACCAGATGGTAGAGCTGGTAAGGCATCAGAATAAACTCAGTTGCAAGACAAAAAACATCTCAGGCAAATTCTACCTACATTTACTACATTTAACTGAACCGAGCTACGGATGAAAGTGAAAGATTTATTAAAATAAAGCAGTAATGGTTTTCAAAAGTTTAGTGGGGGCGTTGCGAGGGGGGGAGGTGGGTGACAACCCTCATCACTGGATGCCCCGATCGCCCCTAAGGTTATAACCCAAATAAGCCTAACGCTTTTTTAGCCAATTTCAGCAGGAAGTTGTAGATGGGATGCGATCGGGTGAAATAATCTTTATAATAATTTCTGCCCTGTCCGCTTTCCTTGTTGGGAGGGGAGGGGTCTGAGAATGACTCGGGCGATCGCTCTCTAGAGGGAAGATCGAGTTAAATCTGCGGTTACTGCATTTGTTCCGGGTTCTACCCACCTGATCGGATCAAGGAATCAATCAGGCTCTATTTCAGTGAAATTATTCTACCCGTGCATCGGGTCATCATCGGGTCATCTCTCAATAGATGATTTAACCCGCTACTCTAAAAAACCCCGGGTTAAATCTGGTCCCCCTTAAGAAGTGGCACAGTTCCTCATCAAGGGTTCCCCGACGGTAGGAAACTGGAAAAAGAAGAGGGAGATCCAGGAATTACAGTTTTGTTCACTCCGGTTAGGGGGAACAGTTCTGAATCAATGGGTGACTTCATTCTGAAGAGTTCCCTATCAATGCTGTGTAAAACGGGGGGATGTTTGGACTGTTGCCCGGGATTTAATCGGGTCCAAAATTTTAGCTGAAAGATGGTCTAAACCCATTCCGTATAAACATCTGGGATAATCGAGGAGAAGAGGAGAAGAGGAAATGGAAGTGACAACAGTCACCCAAAAATTGCGGCAAAATCCTTATGAGGTTTATCGAGACCCAATTACGGGTCAATGGATGGTGATCAAAAATCCGAAACTGCCCAGCGATCGCCATGTTAATCCTTCTAAGCCTTTATCGAACTTAGCTCAATCCCTGAAGACAGGAGAGAGTCAGGAATTGCACTCAGAGGGTGGGGAAGCGCCCCTCAAAGAATAAATCAAATTGATTTAAAATAGGGAGCGAATGATTTAGGGTGAGATAGATTACCAACATGGCAACTTATTTAGTCACAGGAACTGCACGCGGCATTGGGTTAGCCTTGTGCCAGCAGTTACAGGAACGAGGGGACCAGGCGATCGCCGTTTGCCGTCAGTCCTCCCCGGAGTTAGATGCATTAGGGATTCGCGTCGAAACTGGAATTGATATTACTTCGAGTCAAACCCTCAAAGAACTGGTGCAGCGATTGCAGGGGATATCCTTGGATGTGTTGGTCAATAATGCGGGTATTTTAGAAGCAGACAGCCTTGATCGCCTGGATTTTGACAGCATTCAACGGCAGTTTGAAGTCAATGCCTTGGGAACATTGCGGGTGACTCAGGCACTACTCCCGTTGCTCTCTCAGGGGTCCAAGATTGGGATTGTCACCAGTCGCATGGGTTCCATTGAGGATAATAGTTCCGGGGGTTATTATGGGTATCGGATGTCGAAAGTCGCTGTCAGTATGGCCGGGAAATCCCTGGCGATCGATTTGAAACCTCGCAAAATCGCGGTCGGGATTGTACATCCCGGGTTAGTTCAGACCCGAATGACGGATTTTACGGGAATTTCTACCGGGGAAGCAGCGCATGGTATCATTCAGCGCCTGGATCATCTCACCCTGGATAATTCCGGTACGTTTTGGCACGCCAATGGCGAAGTGTTACCGTGGTAAAACAGGGGAAGTGATCCTGTGATGAAAACTTAGTCCAGTTGGAGTGTAACAGATGCCTCTATGGGGAGATGTTCCGAACCTGTAGGGGGTAAAACCTGACTCGATGTTGCACTCCACTCGGCAGAGTACCAAATCTGATCAATTCTGAACAGGGGATGGGTGAGTCTCCAGTTAATCTGTTTAATCAAGTCACTTAAAGGCCATCCATAAGGCCAAGTAAATCCAAACCCATACCCAGAGTGTTTGTAAGCATCTTCCATGACAGTTTGTAACCGTCGGTAATCTTGAGATGTATCGGTGAGATTAAAATCGCCAGCAGCAATCACGGGTAGGGTTTCTTGGTGGATGCGATCGATTAAATCAGCAATTTGGAGATTGCGATCGCCGTATTCGTAGGTGGGAATCGTCAGATTTCCGATCCAGGGTTGAGGCCGAATCCAAGGGGCAATGGTTTGCACATTATACACCACAACGGGCTGCCCTTCAATGTCTACAATTGCCCGTTGCTGAAATTCTTCGAGTTCCGCCAGGTGAATCATTTTTTTGTCTACGATGGGATATCGACTAAACATCCCAACTCGATTTCCAAAAAAGGTGTAGGGGTATAATTCTTCCACATAAGGGACAACTTTATGGGTGTTTCGTTTCGTGGTTTCTTGCAATAAAACAATATCCGGCGTTTCGGATTGCAGTAACTCCACTAAACTCTCAGTTTTGGTACTATGCCAAGTTAGATTCAGGGATAAGATTTTGACCGTTAAGGCATCATCCGCGATCGAGGCGGGTTTAGGGGACCAATAGGTTGAATGCAACCAACCTATCAGGATTAAGCAAACGATGGAAGAGGCGATCGTCAATCTTTTTTGTCGGAGAATTAACCCAGCAATTCCCGGGATGAGAAACAGGGGAAACAGAATCCAAGGAATGAGAATACCAATCAAGGCCACAATCCAAAGTTCATCCCAAAAAATCAGCCTTAAAACAACATAAATGGCTAAAAATAGAAGATAGCTATAGAGCAAGACCAGAGCAATGGCCTGGATGAGTCTTAAAAATAACAGTTTCAGGGGCTGGAATCGATTGAACATATTTTTTAAAACGACTCTATTTAATGGATTGCGGCAATAGAATCACTCTGAGATTAGGTTACTAAAAACTTGACAATATAGTACCTTTAATCTCGTACTTCAGCACATATTTTATCATAAACTTCGTTCATTTTTTGGATGACTTCCTGAGCCTTTTTTTGCTGTTCGGGATTATCATAAAATAAATCCGGATGCCATTTTTTCAGTAAAGCTCGATAAGCTTGTTTCACCTCTTTCAACGAAGCATTGGAGTTCAGTCCGAGGATTTTGTAAAACCGAGCGATTTTATCGCTGACAGGTGGCGGGGGTGTTGGGGTAGGGGAATTTGTGGCATCGGGAGGCGATCGCAAGTTCATCTGTTTCAGCTTGGCCAATTCTGCATCCATTTCCCATGCTTGAAATTTGGCTTCCAACGGGTCAATCATTCCCAAAACCTCCTCAGTTGAATTTGCCCCAGCGGGGTTAGCCCATATCCGAATAGCACTCCTTCACTTTCCCGTAAATTCAAGTTTCTTTCAAAGACTGCACATCCTGAGTTAACGCATTCAATACATTCTGTAAAAACTGAATTTGATGGCGCTGTTTTATCATTTCGGATGAGGGCTTCGGTGGTTGAAATTGAATCACAGACAAGGCTATTTTTTCATAGTCTTGCAGAGTCAAAAAAGCCGCTTCACTGAACCTCGTCAGATAATCCTCCACCGCTTTTTTATAGATCGTTTGTAAATCAGGAGAGTTCACAGGAGTGGCAGGAGTGGCGGGGGTGGATGAATTGGGTTCAACAATTCGATTCAAGATATAATAAGCACTGCGAGCCACCGTATTGCCCACAGGACTTTCTAATAGCCAATCCAATGTCTTCTCCCCCGGGATAGCGCTGGCACGTTTTGGCGACTTAGGAGTAGAGGGAGTTTGGGTAACGGTGACAGAGGGAGAGTCAGGAAATTTCAGGGTTAATACTCCAGGGTGAGGGTGATTAAAAAACTCACAAGCTTTATTCACCCAATTGGTAATTTCTTGCTGATATTGAACCATTGCCGGTTGAAAAGATTGCGTTTCCCAGGTGCGAAATTGACCCTGTTGGAGTGCAGCGATCGCCTCTAGTTCATATCGTTTTAACAGGTTCGGTAAATACAGCTTACTTTGCAAATCAGAAACGCTCCCCTCAAACCCCTGTTTAATCAGTTTTTCCGCCTTCTGTTGCAACTGAATTTTATTGGCCTGTTTTTCTTCAGCAACGGCTAACTCAGTAGTTACCCCTTCCAGTTTTGCCGTGAGAGACTGGCAGATTTGAGCGGCGATCGCCTCTAAGCGCGGCAACCAATTGGCAGTTTTTTCTTGATGAAATGCCACAATACTTTGCAGCGCCGATTCAAACATCGGTAGTCCTGTCATCTGTGCTGCTGCCGCATCCCCTTTTAGTCTTGCTCTGAGGGCTGGTAAAGCATCAACTCGATACAAATTACTAATTCCTGGAGGCAAATTGGAGCGAAAACTTTCCGCCACAAACCGCATCCGACTGGACACTTCTTTTTGGTCATCAGGGTCCATTAAGTTCATAAAATTGACCGCAAATACCACCGTTTCAATCCCGCGATCGAGCAGCCAATCCCGGAGATTTTCCCGTTCTCCCAGGGTCATCAACTTACGAGCATCCAGTACCTGCACTACTAAATCAGCGCTTAACAGTTGGTTTCTGACTAGATTATCCTGTTCTTCCCGGTCATTGGTTCCCGGCAAATCCAAAAATTCTACCCCAATTTGCAGGAAAGAATGGGGACAGAACACCTCCACCTGAGCGACATCATTTCGCATCCGGCGGTCTTGGTCTAAAATAGCATATTGCTTGAGGATAGCCGTCCCGCGATCGCTGATTACCTGTCCATCCTTTAAAGTAATTTTAGCGCTCAGTTCTTCCCCATATTTAACATGAATTGCCGCCCCCGTTGTCGGAATTAAATCAATTGGCAAAGTCCGCTGTCCCAGCAAAGCATTGAGCAAGGTAGATTTGCCATAATTAAAAGGACCAAAAACGGCAATCCGAAAGCCCGGATTTTCCAACGCTTCGCAAATGGTCAGGCTATCTTGATACAGGGGTAAACTTTTATCCAGTTCTAATGCCCCTAATGCTGCCCTGATATTCCTGACTACATCTTGATAAATTTCCTGCTGCATCTTTTTGCCTCGGGTTAACAATTTTAAGGAACGCTTTGGATTGCGGAGGGACCTCTCCCCGGCCCTCTCCTACGAGGAGAGGGAGAATGAGGAACGCTTTGGATTGCGGAGGGACCTCTCCCCGGCCCTCTCCTACGAGGAGAGGGAGAATGAGGAACGCTTTGGATTGCGGAGGGACCTCTCCCCGCCCCTCTCCTACGAGGAGAGGGAGAATCGGGAGAATGAGGAAATTTTTTGATTGCTGGTAGGGGGATGATATTAGTTCATTGGTAATTTTCCCGGTTGCGGAAAAGACATTAATTCCTGAGTTCTCTCTTCTGGAAAGCAAGTGCTTTTGGAGGAGTGAGAAGGGGTTTTGCTGGTTAAGTTTCTTCTTGACAGGCTGCTGCAATACGCATAATCACCCGATCAATATTTTCTCTAATTTCCTCATTTTTTATTCGTAGCACACGCAGGTTACGGCTAGTGATAATTTGGTCACGTTCTAAATCATATTCCATTTGCTTTTCATGAGTTTTTCCATCGACTTCTACCACTAATCCAGCAGCGTGGCAATAGAAATCTGTAATAAATCCATCAATAATCTGTTGTCGCCGAAAGTGCCAGCCATTTAATCGATTAGCACGCAGGTATTGCCATAAAATTTTCTCTTCTTCTGTCATCTGACGGCGGAATGTCCTGGCTTGCTGCACTTTATCTGAACTTACCTTTTGTCCAATCACAATATTGTGACGACCTTCCTGGATGTGTCGGTCCTCTTTTCTAGGTTGTAGTTTATCCATGAGTGATCTCGTGAGTAAAATTTCATCCTTGACAATAACTAACCTCTTGCTCCCCCTGCCCTGCTAGGGAAGGGGGCCGGGGGGTTAGGTCTCTTGGTCCCTAGACCCTCTTGCTCCCCCTGCCCTGCTAGGGAAGGGGGCCGGGGGGTTAGGTCTCTTCGTCCCTAGACCCTCTTGCTCCCCCTGCCCTCCTAGGGAAGGGGGCCGGGGGGTTAGGTCTCTTCGTCCCTAGACCCTCTTGCTCCCCCTGCCCTCCTAGGGAAGGGGGCCGGGGGGTTAGGTCTCTCAACCTACAGCAATCAGTAAATCCTGATATTCGCTCTCAATATTTCGCGCCTCCAAACTGACATCAGCCTCTAACTTTTTGAGTCGGTCTAATTCACTGACCCGATTAATTTCATGGGATTCCTTTTGTGACAGCAAATTATCTAATTCTGCTTGACGGGATTTGATATCATCATCGATGCGTTGAGTCACTTCGCGGTCATAAGCATCAAAGCACTCTTTAACCGCATCGTGAATCGGCTGCCACTGTTCCTCGGCGACTTGGGGCAGATATTTGACCAGTTCTTTTTTGGTTACCTTGACCACTTCTATGCGAGCGCGATCGGCCTGAAATAACCCAACACCTAAGCCCACCAGTGCTAAAGTAATCGGCCCCAAAATAATCCCAAACACGGTGGAAATTGCCGCACTAATTCCAATCACGGCTACCATATTTAACAGGATATTTTTCCAGTCGAAACCGGCTCCCATGAGGGCGGCTCCTGCTAGATTGCCTGTGGCTAATGAAACTAATCCCATTGCCCAATTTGCCCAGGCGGGAGAGCTATCTTCTGGTAAACTGTTGCTACCGGGATGGATTTTTTGTCCGGTGAGTTTTTCGGTAATTTTAGTGGTGACTTTGGTGTAGTCAGAGCCGTACTGGGAGGCACTTTGGGCTAATTGGATGAACGCCCCATTCATCTCTTGTTCGGCGGTGAGGCTCCAAGCGGATAATTTATCATTAATGTACTGCTCAAATGCCTGCCGGAATCGGGCTTCAAAGTTCTCGCGTTTGCCTTTGTCGATGAAGTCTCCAAATTTGATATCCGGTTGATAGGTTAAGAAATCGCTTTCAAAGGTATTGCCTAAGTTGAGAACATAGGTGCGGAATGAATCGGCGATCGCCCGCGCTTTGCTATCTCGAACCTGTTTAATTTCATCCTTGAAGCGATCGCGAATATTCGTTAAAGCCTTAAACTCCGGTTCTACGGAACTAATCCGCTGCTTTAACTCATTCACATCCCCATCTAATAACGGAATCCGGCGGGCGATCGCCTCCCGCACTCGGGTCGAGGTTTGACGCGCTAAAGTTCGCGCCTGCCGCAATTCAGAAACCGCCCGTTCCTGAGTTAAAAATGCATTCAGCGCCCCTAAAAAGTTGGGAAATCCCGTTCCCTCTAACGAGGCGACTGCATCCTTGATCCGTCGTCTCAACGCTTGAATTGCTGAAATTTCAAACACCCGTTCCTCATAAATATCATGCCCATCTACCACACAATATTCCGCCAAATTTGCCTTAAAAACTTGCCGCAATCGGCTCTCGGAATCCTGCAATTCTTCCTCATCATCCGGGTCGATTAAACTCTCGCGCACCTGATCCCAAGCATTAATCAGGAAGAACACACTCAATCCCCGCCCCTTAATATAATTCTCCAAATAGCGGCGTTCTCCCAGGGTGCAAGGTTGTGATGCCCTCATCACAAATAAAATCGCGTGGCAATTGTTAATATACCCTAAAGACAATTCATTGCGCGATTCCGTATCATTCAACCCAGGACTATCAACAATTTCCACCCCTTTTTGCAGTAAGGATAGCGGGTACTCTAACACCGCATAATCTACATCCGGAAACGCTTGTTGCTGGTTCTGTTCTAGTTGTTTCGCTTCTGAGGGAGGGATGGTGTAGTTCTGTTTAAAGCTCTTAAAATCTAGCTCTTGGGGACTTTTTCCATCCTTGAAATAGACCGTCACCTTCTTTTCTGGTCCGTAGCGCAACACGGTCAGCAGGGCGGTACAAGGGTTGACATCACTGGGTAAGATATTCTCTCCAATTAACGCATTGAGAAACGTACTTTTACCCCGCTTCATATCTCCCAAAACCAGCAACCGGAAGACCCCATGCCGTAAATTTTGGCTGGCTTTCTGAGTATCTTCAATTTCTCGATCTAAGCCCAATTGCCCAGATTTGTTACCGCCTGCTGTTTCAGCTTCTTTCAAAATATCGGCTATCTTGCTGAACGCATTAGCCACATCTGCTCG
This sequence comes from Oscillatoria sp. HE19RPO, assembly GCF_024220515.1. Taxonomy (GTDB): domain Bacteria; phylum Cyanobacteriota; class Cyanobacteriia; order Cyanobacteriales; family Laspinemataceae; genus Laspinema. The sequence goes on along the minus strand of NZ_JAMXOT010000135.1, from coordinate 18,243 downwards.
CACTTCGGCGACCCGCTCTAAATTCGTAAGAAAACTTTTGGTTTCCATTTTATAGCTCTTGCTGATTAAGGGAATATCGGTGAATCAAGTTTACCCGATCGCAGTCCTTCTGTGTCTTTTCCCGACCTGAAAACGAGACCCGGACAAAAAGGCTCTACAAACCGGATGCTATTTCAGCCATTGTATGAAATTAAGGACTCATAAACCCGGGTAACGGTCCGGCATTCTGAGATGATGTCTGCCTCTAGTTTTTGCAGGCGCTTTAACTCGCTGTCTCGATTAATTTCTCGGGATTGCTTTTGTTGGAGCAAGTTATCTAATTCCATCCGACGAGATTTTATGTCATCATTCAGTCGGTTTAGAACTTCGCGGTCATAAGTATCAAAACAGTCCGTAATCGCTTGATGAATGACTTGCCACTGTTCTTCTGCGATTTGAGGTAGATATTTAATCAGCTCTTTTTTTGTCGCCTTAATCAATTCTTTGCGACCTTGTTCCGCCTGCAATGCACCCACGCCTAATCCCACGAGCAAGATTCCCAGGGGTCCAGTTAACAGAACTGGAATCGAAAAAATGGCTAAAAAGCTATAGATACCAATCACCGACAGGGAGTTAACGAGAATGTTTTTCCAGTCAAATCCTGCACTTGCTAAAAAGACCCCTGCGATGTTACCCGTTGCCAGAGAAACTAATCCCATTGCCCAACTCGCCCAGGTGGGGGACTCGTCTTCTGAATTGAAATCGCTGCGGGTATAAATCTGTTGACCAATTAATTTATCAGTCATCGTCTGGGTGATGCGACTATAGGCTGAACCATACTCGGATGCGCGCTTGGCAAGCTGGTTAAAAGCCTCCTGCATTTCTTGGTTAGCGGTCTTTTCCCAGGCGGTGATTTTATCATTCAGGTATTGTTCAAATGCCTGTTTGAATGCGGCATTAAATGCTTCCCGTTTGCCTTGGTTTAAGGATTCAAAAAATCCTAAATCCGGTTGATATCGTAAAAAATCGGCTTCAAACGTGGTGCCAAGATTGAGAATGTAGGCGCGAAATGACTCAGAAATTCCCCGCGCTTTCTGATCCCGGATGCTTTTAATTTCATCGGAGAAGCGATCGCGGATGTCATTGAGTTTCTCGAATTCCGGTTCTACGGAGGAAATCCGCGCTTTCAATTCGTTGACATCGCGATCGAGTAAAGGAATCCGACGGGCGATCGCCTCCCGCACGCGATCGGTACTCTGGCGCGCTAAAGTTCGCGCTTGCCGCATTTGAGCTACCGCTCTTTCTTCCGTCAAAAAGGTATTAATCGCCCCCATAAACTCGGGAAATCCCGTCCCTTCTAAGGATTGCTCCGGGTCTTTCACTCGTCGCCGCAATGCCTCAAGTGAAGAAATTTCAAACACTCGTTCAGGATACAGATCATAGCCATCCACCTGACAATAATCAGCCAAATTGCTATGAAACACCTGCCGCAGTTTTTCCTCTGCTTCTTGGAGTTCCTCTGTATCATCCGGGTCAATCAGTCCCTTGCTAATTTCATCCCAAGCATTAATCAGGAAGAAAACCGTTAATCCCCGCCCTTTGATATAATTATCCAAATAGCGGCGCTCCTCTAAAGTCACGGGCTGACCCGCGCGGAGTACGAACAAAATTCCATGACAGTTATTGATATAATTAAGGGACATTTCATTCCGCGCTTCCGTATCATTCAGCCCCGGACTGTCCACAATTTCAATGCCCTTTTCCAGTAATGCTAAGGGATATTCAACCACAGCATAGTTCACATCAGGAAAGGCTAACTTTTTCTCCTGTTCTAGGGTTTTTGCCTCTTCTGGGTTAATGGTATAACGCTCCTTGAAGGTAGGAAAATCTAACCGTTCTGGAGGTTTGCCCTCTTTGAAGTAAACCGTCACGGTTTTCTGTTTTCCGTAGCGTAACACCGTGAGCAATGCCGTACAGGGATTCACATCTGCTGGTAATAGATTCTCTCCAATTAAAGCATTTAAAAAGGTGCTTTTTCCTCGCTTCATGTCGCCCAGAACCAATAGTCTAAACACCCCCTGCCGTAAATTTTTGCTTCCGAGAGTCAGGTCCGCGATGTTGCTTTCTAATCCCAGCTTTCCCGAGGTTTTATCCCCTTGAGATTCGTCAGTTTCTAATAAGTCAACCATTCGTTCAAGACAGGCAGCGACCTCAAATCGGACTTGAGCCACTCGTTCCAAATTGTTAAGAAAACTTGCGGCTTCCATTTTATAAACCATTGGTATTTCCTCTATTTATTAGGTTTATCTGAGTCAAAAAAAAGTTTGTAACCGACCCAAGCGATCGCCCCAACAATCACCGCACTCGCCACCATCGTTCCCACCCGAACAGCGGCAAACACCACCACCACCATCAGGGCATACTTTCCCACCCGTTTGAGTTTTCTTCCCCAGCGTTGCAGTTTCGATTCAACGGGTTCTTCTTTAAGGGTTTGATATAGCGGAGGTTCTCCTTTGTATAGCTCCATCTCCATTTCCCGCAGTCGCAGCGATCGCTCTCGCTCTGCAATTTCTCGTTCTCGCTCTGCGAGTTCCTTTTGCCGATTTTGTTTTTCTGGGTCTGGGTTGCGTTTGTTATTCATCTGCCTTCACCCTCTCTATACAATAAATTTCAACCCTGGGTTGAAAAATTTGGCTCCCAATCAGGTCACTTTTTCCGCTTTTATTGTACGCTTCTCTCCTCAATCCTGGCAAGTTCATTTCCCTCAGAAATTGGATATTGCTGGAAACCATTTAACTCACTTACCTCCTTCATTTAGATTAAACATTTTACCGCATTTTCATGGGTTTATATTACAATCAAATAATTGTAATATATTTAAAAAATTTTTAAAACAAGTCTTTTTCATGATTCTCCTAGCCCGAGAGTAGGCGTTACTCGATATTTTTTTGCCTAAATTTGTGAAGTTTTATTGACAATACCTCTTTTGATTTTGGCTTTACTTAAAATTTAACATCATCCAGATCCGGGTCTGTGATTTCAATCACAAGACCGGGCTTTCCTTTGCATTTTGTCAGTCTATTGTCGATCGCCGAATAATAGGGATCATCTAATTGAAGGGAGGTGATCCCATCCCAGCGATCGCCTAGAACGCCTGTATCAAATTTCATGCCTAGGACAAGAAACCGGGTTTCTGCTTCAGAGTTGCTGCTAATTGCTACAGATTTTCTGGAGAAACCCGGTTTCTCAGCAATCCTGGGAGGAAGACAAGGGAGTGCCTTGTCCCTACAGTCAGGATGGAAGGGCCGGGGAGGCGATCCCCTATTTCATCGGGATTTCAATAATAAATTCTGCTCCCTGTCCTGGCGCACTCACACAGCGTAATTGTCCTCCATGATTGTCGGCGATAATTTGATGACTAATGTATAAGCCTAGGCCAGTGCCGGTACCGACGGGTTTGGTGGTATATAAGTATTCAAAGACTCGGGCCATCACTTCCTCACTCATCCCCGGACCGTTATCGGCAATGGAAATGGCCACGCGATCGCCCTCAATCGGATAAGTGCGAATGGTGATGATATTGGGCTGGTTTTTCATCATTTCGGCCCAATCCCGTCCGACGCTGGCCTCATCTAGGGCATCAATAGCATTGGCAATTAAATTCATAAAAACCTGATTCAATTGTCCCGGATAGCAAATTACCGGAGAAAATTCCGCATAGTCTTTTTTTACTTCAATAGAGGGTCTGACTTCACTAGACTTTAATCGATGTTTTAAAATTAACAGGGTGCTATCGATGCCATCATGAATATTAAACGGGATTTTTGTGGTTGTATCAGACCGGGAAAAGGTCCGTAATGAATTACTCAAATAACATATTCGATCGCTGCCTTCTTTCATGGAAGCAATCACTTCGGGAACGTCATTCACAATGTAGTCTAGGTCAATTTCGTGAATTTTCTCAGTAATATCTTCTCCCGGTTCGGGAAATTTCCCTTGATAAGACTGAATCAGTTCAATGAGTCCATTCATATAATCCTCAGCAATTTCAATATTACTGGCAATAAACCCCACAGGGTTATTAATTTCATGGGCGACCCCTGCCACTAATTGACCCAAAGCGGTCATTTTTTCATTTTGGATCATTTGGGTTTGAGCATCCAATAGTTTTTTGCGGTCTTCCCTAAGTTTTTGGACTTCACTTAAGGCTCGATTTATGGTAATTTCTAAGTCTTCAAAATCAATGGGTTTAGTCAGAAAGTCAAAAGCCCCCCGATTCATGGCGGTTCTAATATTTTTCATATCGCTGTAGGCGGACACGACTACCGTTTCGATGCTGGAATCGAGTTCGCGGATTTTTTCGAGTAAGGTTAGGCCATTCATTTGGGGCATATTAATATCAGTGATGGTCACCCTAATTTCAGCATCATCTTGTAAGGCTTCCAGGGCTTCTACGCCATTCCCGGCAAATATAAATTCATATTGTTCTGAGCGAATCTGCTTGCGAAATTGCCTTCTAATTAATTTTTCAAAGGAAGGTTCATCATCTACAAATAAAATTTTGGGTGGCATAGCTTACTCCGATTATAGGGATTAAAGGATGAATTGAAGGGGTTAGTTAGAGGGGTTGGCTTGGGGTAAGAGAATCATAAATTCGGTATGATCTCCGGGGTGACTATTGACCTCTAGCTGTCCGCCATGCTGTCCGACGATGGTTTCGTATGTTAGAGATAAACCTAAACCCGTACCTTCTCCCGTAGGTTTGGTGGTAAAAAATGGATTAAAGATTTGATCCAGGATGTTTTCGGGAATCCCAGGACCATTATCTCGAATCCGGATTTCTACCCAGGGGTCCCTTGCTGGTTCCGTGGGGCGATCGCTGCTTGTACGGGTTTTTACTGTGAGGGTAGGGCGATATCCATCGGGATCAGCTTGGTATTTCTCATACAGGGCGTAACAGGCGTTATTGACGAGATTCAGAAAGGCACGGCTCATATCCTGGGGTACAATATAGATCTCACTGATTGCTTCATCATAATCGGTTTCGATCGCAATCGAAAAATTCGGGTCTTTATTCTGGTAATTGTGGGAGGCTAACTCAATGGCCTCACTTAAGATCGCATGAAGATTGACCCGCGATCGCTGGCCTCGTTCAGCCTGAGATAGCAGCAGCATTCCCTCAACAATTTTTTCTATTCTTTCTCCATGCTGTTTGATATCCACCACGCTATCTTTTAAGTCTGTCAAAGTTTCATTGAGATATTCTAAATCTAAGTCTTCTAAATTCTCCCGAGGATTATCCAGTTCTTCAATCAGTTCTTCGGTTAAATCCACGGAAATCGAAGCAAAGTTATTGACGAAGTTGAGGGGATTTCTAATTTCATGAGCAATGCCTGCGGCCAGGGAACCGAGAGAAGCCAATTTTTCCTGGGCAATCATTTGTTTTTGAGCCGCTTTTAACTGTTCCAGGGTGAGTTTAAGCTGTTGATTTTTATCTCGTAATTCCACGGTCCGTTGTTCGACTTTCACCTCTAAGGTGCGCGAATACTCTTCAATTTGTTTATAGGACAACTGGAGGTTTTCTAAAAGCGTATAACCAATTGTCGCAATCGCTGACCCGATTAACGCTAACAACGGAGGAACAAGGGGAATCCACCAACTGAGTCTAAACGCACTATAAACCGTCACGATTAATACCAAGGTGGCTAGGGAAATCATCACCCCAGTCCGGGGAAAAGAGATATAGGGTAACCCTTTAATATCTCGCCACTGACAGGTAAATCCAGCGCCAATCACCCCCCATAGAAAAATCCACAGCCATTCTATCCCCTCAGAGGCGGTGTGAATGGTTGATTCACTCTCTAGGGCCGTTGCAATCAGATGACTGGTCAGATTGGCATGAATTTCTATCCCCGCCATCGCTTCCGGAATGCCCGATAAGGTATTACTATAAGGCGTTAAGGAAAAATCTTTCAGACTAATGGCCGTCGAACCAATTAACACGATGCGATCGCGCATTAAATCCGGCGGAATTTGATTCTCTAACACATCCATCAAAGAGATGCTTTCAAAACTCCCTTGGGGTCCGCGATAATTTAACAAAATTTGATAGCCTTCATCTGATGCGCGGACGTAACCGCCATCATAAGCGCTAAAAGGGAAAAATACTGCTTTTCCTAATTCAATGCTAGTCTCATCTTTCATCTGGGGAGCAATTCCTTCTCCCTCCAGATAAATCATGGCCAACTTAAAAGCAAAGCTAAAGACGAGTGTTCCCTCTTCATCGCTCAAATATAAAAACCCACGACGAATTTTATTATCCATATCCCAGGGAAAATCATTCGCCCCCACCTGTTCGAGGCTATTCAGAATGGGAGACGGTGCAATCTCCGCTTGCTGTTGATTCCCTACCACTTTGCGAATTCCAATCAAATTCGGGGTTGTTTCCAACACCGTTTTTAATTGCTCAAACCCGGGTTCTACCGGCAAATCCCGATAGATATCTAAACCGATCGCTCTCGGTTCCTGGGCCTTGATTTTTTCAAGTAATTCCGCCAGGACATCATCGGGGATCGGCCAGGTTCCCAAAGTAGTCAAATCATTTTCATTAATTCCAATAATCAAAATCCGAGGGTCGGGGGGCGGCACAGGCCGAAGCTGAAATAATACATCTAGGGTTGATAATTCCAGTGCCTGTAATACCCCACTCATTCGCAGCAAAATCACCAATCCCGCTACCGTCGGTGCGAGGATTGACACTCTGCGCCATTCCCAAATTTTTAGCTTAACCTTGGCCCACATAGAATGTAAGAATTAAGAATTAAGAATTAAGAATTAAGACAGCCGAGAAGTTCAATTCTCAATTCCTAATTCTTAATTACTACCAGGGACTGCCAATCATTGTAAAACCCGCCCAATAATAGGGGTGTCTTAACTCTCGATTCCCGAGGCGTGAAAGCTCCGGTGGGAGTTCTACGTTTCCGAACGACCCGACCAAGGCCCCATTTTCCAGATGCACAGTCCCGCCAATCATGGCGATTTGTGCTCTCCTCAATGCCTCTGCCTTAATCGGGGCCGATCGCAAGTTTTGGTAAAACTCGCTCATCAGTCCCAAAGTCCCCGCATCATTGGCGTACCAAAGACTGGCTAAGGCTGATTTAACCCCGGCTTGCACCGCTAATCCAGCAAAGCCAAATTCCGCCTCTAAATCTCCGATGGCCGTGCGACAGGCGGATAGCACTAACAATTCTACGGGCGGATCGTTCCATTGTAACTGCTGCATCCGGTCCAGGTGTAATTTTTCCCCCCATAACTGGAGGTAGGAGTTATCTCGCGCTCCCGCGTTAAATTGGCCGTGGGTCGCTAGGTGAATGATCCCGAACGGTTCTTGTTGGCGCAGTTCTTTCAATTTATCCAGGGTGACGGCTTCATTCAGGAAGCCAGTACCGGGCCATAATTGATTAACAATAGTGTCAATTTCTACCGGCACCGCGGGTAACGGATATTGGTCAGAAAATTCTGACAATCCCATCGCTAACACTTCGGTACTTTTCCAGTTGCTATAACGGGCATCGGTTAAATGCAGGCTGGGAATTAAGGTGAGGCTGTATTTTTCGACTAAAAACTGCTCCCCATCATGTAAGGCGGCAATGGGCAACATCCGCAATCCCGCATCCATACTAAAAATGGTCGTCTCAATTCCCAAGCGTTTAAGGTCCGGTTCTAAGGGGGCAATAATCCATTGATAGAGTTGCTGGGCCGGGGCTAAATAACTGGTTGTGCGCCGTCTGGCGACATTGCCAATTTCTCCCTGTAAACGCTGCAATTCTTGGAAAAGGACGGCTTGGTTGGCTTCAGGAACACTTTTGTAAATCGGTTTGCCCACAGGGGGAATTAAGACTAAATCTAATTGCTCATTTCTAGAAAATACATAAATCAGACCGGCATTTTTGCCCGTCAAGTTTTCCATTTCTCTGAGCTTGTTTTGAATGGCCTCAAAGGATAAATAAGGAAGATTAATATTCTGCCCTAAATATTCCTCAAAGTCCTCACTAAACACGCGATCGCCCATTTCAATCGCCAGTTCTATTTCCCCGGAATCTAGCAGGCGATCGATATCGCTGCGATTGTTCAAGTTGAGAATGGCTGGTTGAGTCAAAATATCAGACACAGACCGTTCTTTGCTTTCTTCAAGTCCCGGCGACCCCATAAACCGATCGCCTAGGGAAGGTGTCCAAGGATAGCCCGTTTCAGTCAAGGAGGGAACATTCATGAGTGCGGGTTCTGCTGGAACTGGGGTGGCGATCGGGGGTTCAGGTAAGCCCCCCGGACCCTGAGTCTCAGGTTCCGCCACCGGAGTGGGCGCGGGTTCTGCCACCGGAGTGGGTGCGGGTTCTGCCACCGGAGTGGGTGCGGGTTCTGCCACCGGAGTGGGTGCGGGTTCTGCCACCGGAGTGGGCGCGGGTTCTGCCACCGGAGTGGGTGCGGGTTCTGCCACCGGAATGGGCTCACTGATATCGGGTTCCGGAGAAGTCGGAACACTGGGTTCAGGGATCGGGGTTTCCGGTGTACTGGATGGCGAAGGCGGTAAGGGCAGGGGGTCGATGTTAGGGGCCGGTTGGATCACCGGGGTAAAAAAGTTGTCCTCCTCGTTCGTCGGGGGTGGAGTGGGTTCAGGTTCTTCATCTGGTGGTGGAGTGGGTTCAGGTTCTTCATCTGGTGGTGGAGTGGGTTCAGGTTCTTCATCGGGCAGGGTGACATTTTCAATGTTAAAGGCACCGCTTGTCCCCGTGGCGATATTTTGGGGAAGATTAACGGTAACTTCGCCAGTATAATCGGAATAATCCAGGCGATCGTTCCCTCCTGCACCATCGAGTCTGCCAAAGCGCGCCCCATCGCGAAACACAAACGTATCACTGGCACTACCGCCAGTCAAGTTTTCAATATTTTCAAACCTCATGTCGTTGCCATAGCCGCTGAGAGTGCCTCGGCCCGGGCCTGTGAGGGTCCAGTTAGTATCCTGGTTGGGACCTATGAGCGTCTCTCCACCGGCGATCGTCACTGGCGCATTGAAATTAAATGCGCTATACAGAGTTACATTCCCGGTACTATCCGGTCTCCCGATGACAATCGAGTTAAAGCGATTAGTGAGGGCATTTAGCAGGTTATCGCTTAAGATCAAGGTGTCATTGGGTAGATTATTGTTCGTCGGTGCTGCGACCGCCACATTTCTATCTGCGGAACCGGGTTCTATGACCAATCGTCCGCGCCCGATCGTGGCAATGTTTCCCGTAGCCTCAATCGCATTCGCTCTCACATTGAGGTTGTTCGTGTTGATATTGCCTCCCAAGCGCAGGGTTCCCGTGCTGGCATCCAGGTTAATGTTTCCCGGAGTCGCATTAGAATTAGTGGACAGGTCCTGGCTTGTGATATCGCCGCCCTCGGTATTCAGTTCGATGAGCCCGCCATCGCCGGAGGCCGAAGATGCATCAATCCTAGCATTTCCAGTTTGGATAATGATTCTTCCCTCCCCTGCGGCATTGAGACTAATCTCTCCTCCGCTTCCCTCTCCATCGGATTTAGCAACAATCGTGCGGGTTGTAATATTCCCAGTTTCAGTCGTCAGGGTGATGCTTCCCCCATCCCCCGATCCGGAAGACGCATCTAAAATCGCGTTACCTTGGCTAACATTAATCGCCCCAGTCCCTCCCGCCGTCAGGATAATATCCCCGGCAGTTCCCTCGCCATCAGATTTGGAGATAATCTCTCCCGTGGTAATATCCCCAGTTTCAGTTGTTAGGGTGATTGTCCCGCCATCTCCAGATGCGGAAGACGCATCTAAGTTGCCCGGTTGGATATTAATCGCCCCGGTCCCTCCTGCTTGCAGGGTAATATTTCCGCCAGTCCCCGAACCTGTAGACTGGGAAATTAGCTCACGAGCTTGAATATTGCCATCGCTACTGGTGAGGGAGATATTTCCCCCATCTTCTTCTGCGGAGGTATCGATCGTGGAAACTGTGATATTCGCTCCAAAAATCTCAATATTTCGCCCTTGAGCCTGGATCTGGCTGGAGGGATTCATCAAAAAAGCGCCGGTTCCTTCGTTGTCGGCATCCGCCCGCAATACAATGGTTTCCCCGGGGACAAATTCGAGGGCAACATTATTGGCAATTCGGATATCATTGGTGGCTTCTAGGATGATATTGCCACTTTGATTTTGAAGCGTTTCGGCAGAAATTGTAATAGTGGCCTCGGCAAATTCATCGTCCTCACCGGCTAAAATATTCGGCAGTAAATCGCCTACATTAGAGGGGTCATCTTCATCATTAGAGATGATAATATTCAACGGGTCGAGGAGCAGGGTTCCGACACTTCCGTGGGTGGCGCTGACATCAACGATGCCTTCAAAAATGAGGTGCTCTTTGCCTGAAACTTCTACAAATCCGCCATTTTGGGAGGGAGTAAAAGGGTCGGAACCGCCTCGGGCGCTAATGTTGCCATAGAATCCGCTCAGGCGATCGCTCCAGACAATGGCGCGTCCCCCATTCCCGGTACTGAGGGCATCCACTCGAATAGTGGAATCGGGACTGATTAAGGTGCGATCGGCACTAGGCAATCGACTCCCGCCTTGGAAATCGCCACCGAGATAGACTTCGCCCCCGCCATTGCCTCCAGAGGCATCGAGGGTTGAGGCGATCGCCCCAATTTTTTCCCCTAAAATCGTGACGGTTCCCCCCGTTTGCACCCCATCAGCAACGGAAATCTCACCGCTGACAATGGTGGTTCCTGACTCTGGGGCCCAGGATAAATTTGAACCCGTTAAGGTAATCGTGCCATCAGGATTCACCACGGCACCTCGGGCGTGTCCCTGAGTGAGATTTCCTTCCGTGAGCAGTTGGGGTAACTGGAGGGGAGAAATTCCCATCTCGGCACTAGGGGCGATCGCCTGGAATTCCAGACTCAGCAGCATTCCTTCTTGAGACAAGCGCACGCGATGGGGTCCGGGGACACTGGCGATGGTAATGTTGCCCCCAGGGGCGGTTAAGGTTCCCGTATTTAAAACCGTTCCCCCCAGTAGGGTAAGATGTTCCCCGCTGCCAACGGTCAAATCTCCGGCATTGACAATACTTCCAGCTTGAGATTGAGTAAAATAAAACTGATTGGGGGACCCGGTGAGGCTGTGATAGGAAGAGCTTCCCAATACATCAAAACTCGCTCCAGAGTTGAATCCGAGCGAGTTGGCAGTGGTGGCAAAAAAAGACCCCGTGAGGTTTAACTGAGCTGTAGGACCAAAGAGGATACCTGCCGGGTTGATTAAGTATAGATTGGATTGGCTGCCGCTGACTTGTAGCAGCCCCTGAATTAAAGAAGGGTTGCCCCCGACAACCCGAGTGAAGATATTCTGGATGTCGGGATTTGCCCAAAAGTTAGCCGTTTGACCCGCGTCTAAACCAAAGCGATCGAAACTGTGGAAGAGATTGGAGCCATCACTGGAGCGACTACCCCCCTGGATATCAAAGCGATCGCCATCATGGGTAACTTGGGTCCCGGTTCCATCCACAGCGGGAATTATCGATTGAGTCCTTCCCGCTTCTAGGAAAACGCCCCACCAACAAACTACGGCCAATAGGGTACTTGGGCCCATTACCCATGATGACTTCATGCCATTACTCCTGACTGATTTGAGTCGCATCTACAAGGGGTTCTGTTGCGAAGTCCCCCAATTCCACAGAATCAAGAAACTGTTGCCACCGGGCAAACAGGACGGTATCCTCGGGATTATCCCGGCGCATTTGAGCCAGAATGCTCAGAGCATCATGCCAAATCCCTTCCCGAGCATAGATCGAAACCCGACTGCTCGGTGTTTTGGCATTTTTGAGTTCTAGGGCAATGGTTTCATCCGGTTCCACTCGTTCGATCCAGCCATCCACCACAATATCCCCGGTGCGATCGCTCGCATCGCAGACCATCTTTAAGTACCAATGATAACTTTTCCCCGGATTTAGGCTGGTCGTATCATCCACAGGTAAACTGTGACTAATAATCCCCCCTTGGGGAATCTGGATTTTGGCTTGATAAACCACATTCTCCTCATTATCCCCCTCCACCAATTCAAACTCTAAGGTTTGGGGGCCTGATGTGGGTACATACCAGTAAAATGTGGGGTGTTCGGCCAACGTCAAGGGCATCGCATCACCGGGGGTTAAGGCTGTCAAAGGTTTTTGGCCCGATCGATAGGTTCCACAGCCTCTAGTGCCGCCTTCTGCCGTCCGTTCCGGGGCCCCGCGATCCGGTGGCGTGAATGATTGACTCAGTAACCAAGGACCCCCAGTGGTTGGAGAGAGGGAATCCGGTTCATTTTGAGCCTGCGCCTGCAAATTCAGACCCGGACTCATGACCATTCCCACACATAACGCCACTGAAAATGTGGTAACTTGTTTAAACGATTTGTTCCAAAGCATAATACGGAAGCTCCCTTCATCTCATCAAATAATCGCGATCGCCCCTAACACCCTCTTCCCCGGGGGGAAGATTGTCGAGCCTAACTTTAATACGGGTAATAAAAGCTACCCTTTCTGTTATGCCAATAATTATTGGGATCGTCAATACGAAATTTAGAATTTACAACTCAAGATATAGCTAGACTTTGCCCTTTTAACCTAACTGAGGTATAGATCTCCTCCCGATCGGGGTGTAGATTTTCAGACAACCCCTATCTGACTCTGTTCCGGTTTGAAGATTGGGTATAACTTTCAATCCAGTGGCTCAAAACTTCATCCAGTCAGGGCCAATTGGCCATCTTTGGGATCCGGGTTGGTGGATCCTATGCAAGTACAGACTCTCCCTCCTACTATGACCCTTCGTTCACTCCCTACACGATCAACAAAGTGACGAATTCTATAAATGATTTGAGACCCACCCCACAGACTCCAGGTTAATTTTACCCCTATAAACCCCTACTTTCATTGTAACTCTCAGAATCAAATACTTGCTTCAGTATTTTTACTGATTTAGCTCGGTTCTGCCTTGCGGTTTGAGTTTAAAACCCAGTCCAATCAATTTTCTTACAAGTTGATTTCCAAAAAATCTAACAATTTAATGATTTTGGCTATAAATATGCTACAATTTTGCGAATAAATTAGGCGATGCTGACCCTCCACCCTACCGCTCAGAAAGTGGTTCTGTTTATCAGAACAGTTGTTTCGTTACCCCGATTCAAGTCACCCGAATTTTGCAAAACAAGGGACCGCTAAGGGAGGAAAATTGTGGTGAATTTCGCCTCCACTGTCTTCAGGGGTAAATCAGTCATTCTATTCAAAACGAATCAACGCACCAACAGCTAAAGTGATGTCATTATTATTGGACCGGAATTAAACTTATCTTAACTTGGACAATCTGGGTTATCTAATTAGATAATGCCTTTCCCCCGCAAAGGTATTTTTTAGTATTGCCTTCTTTTGTATGACTCTTTGACCTAGAGGAATTTTGTCAAGTGTTTATGGGCTGTTTTGTTTTGATGGTAGTCCAGTTTTTTTGGCCCCAAGAACAACCGACTCAGGTTTATACAAAACTGAACACTGTCCAGTTGCCTGCATTTAAGCGAGAAACCAATTTCCTCACTTTATCTTACTTAATCAAAAAGCCCGCTTAAGCGGGCTTTTTCTATTATAGACCAACTCAAAGATCAACTGCCAGTTATTCGATGGGTTGGAGGATCGGCTCTACCTCACTTTCCGTTGGGGCCGGTTCTGGGGTGAGTTCTAGGGGTTCGGTCTCACTCGGTTCTGAGATCACTTCTGGCACGACTTGCGGTTCCGGCACTACGGGGGTGGCGGGTTCTGGAGTGGGACGACGGAAGCGATCGCGCAGTTGATCCCATCGCGATCGCCTCACAGGTTTTGCAGCCGGTTCCACAACTTCAGGTTCCGGTTGGACTTCCTCGGGGACCAGTTCCGCTGATTCTTCGGTGGGTGTTGGGGCCACAGTCTCCGGCATCGGCAAATATTCCTCGGGGACCACTTCTACCGGCATCTCTTCCGGTTCCGGTAGGGGCAGCAAAGACTCGGGTTCCGGTGTAGGTTCCGGGGTGGGTTCCGGTGTAGGTTCCGGTGTAGGTTCCGGGGTGGGTTCTGGGGTAGGTTCTGGGGTGGGTTCTGGGGTGGGTTCTGGGGTGGGTTCTGGGGTAGGTTCCGGTGTAGGTTCTGGTGTGGGTTCCGGAGGTGGGTTATAGGTGGGGTCTACAATAACGATCGCCTTTTCGGCTTTCAGGTCCCCCCGGACTAACCGGGATAAGGTATCTTTGCCCTTCGGTTGATAGTCGATCGCCTGGACTGTGGTATTAAATTCATTGTTGACGGGATTGCCTTTCTCATCCAGGAATTCCACCTTGACCCAGTTTTTCCCTTTCTTAAATCCTTTCAGATAAATCGGGTCCCAGCGATCGAGTACAAAGCTTTCTCCATTAATCGTGACCCGAATCCGCCAGTCGGCTATTTCATCCGTGGCGTTTTCTTGGGCGACGAGGTGTAATGGGGCATTGGTCAAGTAGAAGTCCAGCATAATCGGTTCTGCACCATAACTCCCTTGAGGACTGCTGTAGGTGAGTAAGGGTTTAGTGGGATCCGGTTGGTTGTCCTCGCTGGGGGCAAACAAATGAAAGGTGGTTTGGGCGTATGCCCCTTCGTTTTTAAAGCTTTCATACCAGGGACGGGAGGCGAAGACTCGGAGAGTGTGGGTCCCTGGTTCTAGGTCAGTTAAGAGGATGGGTTCCCTGACATCATAAATGGCTTGATAGGGATGGTGGTCTAAAAAGAGATGGAGGTGGGGTCCCAAGCCGAGGTCCTGATTTTTGAACAGGGGCAAATCCCGTACTTGGAGTTGGACGGCAACGGTACTATCCTCCAAGACTTCCCCGGGTTTGGGGCTTAAGATCTGGACTTGAGGTTGATAGGGGTCTAAGGCGAGTCGGAGTTTTTGAATTTCTTCCGGGGGGGAGACTTCGGAGATTTGGGACTCGCTGTCGATCAGGACGGCTTGGGAGGCTTCGACGTTGGGGGGGGCTTCGATGCGATCGCTACAGGCCCCTAAGCCCAAGAGGACAATGATGGCGGCGATCGCACAGAGTAACGATTTGACAATCGGCGATCGCGAATTTCTACCTAACACTTAGCAATTCTCCTATATGAGATCAACCATGAAAACTTGTTAAGTCTTTCCATAAATAAAACCAATGATGGGCCATTTGCCCAAATAAGAAGATGAAAGGCGATCGCAGCGGTGAAAGCAGACAATCCGAGTCCCGGTTTAAATGCCCTGGAAACCGCCCGAATCCTGACATCCCCTCATCTTGCAATTGTACGCCAGTTACATCGCCTAGCACCGATTCGAGGCAAGTATTAAGTTATGTTAATTTATGCCAAAACCTCTTGACTTTTTCCCAAGAGTTTGAAATACAAAGCCAATCCCCGATTAAATTGTGGCTAATTTGAATTATTGTTAAGCAGTGCATTCAGATAACCGAGGTGGCCTTATAATGCACGAACAGAAGCCACTAAGGTTGTCTTGCTCGACAGACCAGCATTTTGCTGGATTTTTAGAGCGGTTACTACACAAAACTCCGAGTTTGGATTAAACTAACAAACTTAAGAACCCTTAAAAGGTTTTTTAAAAAGTTGTAAGCCACCCAACACTCACCTTTGGTAGTGAACCGTTGTGTCAAAGCAACACCTTGGGTGGAATGTAAATTAGGTCCTTGTCTAGAGAGAGGAGAGTCTCGATGACGATTAGCCCTCCAGAGCGAGAGGCAAAAGTCAAGGTAACGGTGGATAAAGATCCCGTTCCCACCTCATTCGAGAAGTGGGCCAAACCGGGTCACTTTGACCGTACCTTGTCTCGCGGGCCCAAAACCACCACTTGGATTTGGAACCTGCACGCTAATGCTCATGATTTCGATAGTCACACCAGCGATTTAGAAGACGTATCGCGCAAAATTTTTAGCGCACACTTCGGCCACCTGGCTGTAATCTTCATTTGGTTAAGCGGTGCCTATTTCCACGGTGCCAAATTTTCCAACTATGAAGCATGGCTGAGCGACCCGACTGGCATTAAACCCAGTGCACAAGTGGTCTGGCCGATCTTCGGACAAGAAATTTTAAACGCCAACGTTGGCGGTGGATTCCACGGTATTCAGATCACCTCTGGCTTATTCCAGTTGTGGCGTGCCTCTGGTATCACCAATGAGTTTCAACTCTACTGCACCGCGATCGGTGGATTGGTGATGGCAGCGCTGATGCTGTTCGCCGGTTGGTTCCATTATCACAAACGCGCTCCCAAACTGGAATGGTTCCAGAACGTGGAGTCGATGATGAACCATCACCTGGCAGGATTACTCGGTCTCGGCTCTTTGGGCTGGGCGGGTCACCAAATTCACGTCTCTTTGCCGATCAACAAGCTCCTGGATTCTGGGGTGAATGCGAAAGACATTCCCTTACCCCACGAGTTCATTTTGAACCCGAGCTTGATGACCCAGCTATATCCGAGCGTGGATTGGGGATTCTTCAAGGGAGTAATTCCGTTCTTCACCCTCAACTGGGGCGTTTATAGCGACTTCCTCACCTTCAAAGGTGGCTTGAACCCCGTTACCGGCGGTTTGTGGTTGACTGACACGGCACACCATCACTTGGCGATCGCCGTTCTGTTCATCATCGCAGGCCATATGTACCGGACCAACTGGGGCATCGGTCACAGCATGAAGGAAATGTTGGAAGCCCATAAAGGTCCTTTCACTGGTGAAGGCCACAAGGGTCTCTACGAAATCCTGACCACCTCCTGGCACGCGCAACTCGCCATTAACCTGGCAATGATGGGGTCCCTGAGCATTATCGTGGCCCATCATATGTATTCGATGCCTCCGTATCCATACATTGCCACCGACTATCCAACTCAGTTGTCCCTGTTCACTCACCATATGTGGATTGGCGGCTTCCTGATTGTTGGTGCAGGTGCTCACGCATCCATCTTCATGGTGCGCGACTACGATCCAGCCAAGAACGTCAACAACTTGCTCGATCGCGTCCTGCGTCACCGTGATGCCATCATCTCTCACCTGAACTGGGTCTGTATGTTCCTGGGCTTCCATAGCTTCGGGTTGTACGTTCACAACGACACCATGAGAGCCTTTGGTCGTCCCCAAGATATGTTCTCGGACTCGGCCATTCAACTTCAGCCTATCTTTGCCCAATGGGTGCAAAACCTGCACTTACTGGCTCCCGGTAACACCGCTCCGAACGCTCTAGCCCCGGCTAGCTTCGCCTTCGGTGGAGATGTGGTCGCGGTTGGTGGAAAGGTTGCTATGATGCCGATTACCCTCGGTACCGCAGACTTCCTGATTCACCACATCCACGCTTTCACGATTCACGTTACCGTTTTAATCCTGCTCAAAGGGGTTCTGTTTGCCCGTAACTCTCGTCTGATTCCAGATAAGAGCGAACTCGGCTTCCGCTTCCCTTGCGACGGCCCCGGTCGTGGCGGCACCTGTCAAGTTTCCGGTTGGGACCATGTGTTCCTCGGTCTGTTCTGGATGTACAACTCCCTCTCCATCGTGATTTTCCACTTTAGCTGGAAAATGCAGTCCGATGTGTGGGGTGCAGTGTCTCCCGATGGCACCGTCGCTCATATTACCGGCGGTAACTTTGCCCAAAGCTCGATCACCATTAATGGTTGGTTGCGCGACTTCCTGTGGGCGCAAGCCTCTCAGGTGATTCAATCCTACGGAACTGCCTTATCCGCTTACGGTCTGCTGTTCCTCGGCGCTCACTTTGTGTGGGCATTCAGCCTGATGTTCCTGTTCAGCGGTCGCGGCTACTGGCAAGAACTGATTGAATCAATCGTCTGGGCACATAACAAACTGAAAGTTGCCCCGGCAATTCAGCCTCGCGCTCTGAGTATCATTCAAGGACGTGCGGTTGGGGTTGCTCACTATCTCTTAGGAGGTATTGTGACGACCTGGGCATTCTTCCTGGCCCGCATTATTGCAGTCTCAGGATGATAGCGAGGAGGAGCTAAAAAAAACATGGCAACAAAATTCCCAAAATTTAGCCAAGACCTCGCGGCAGACCCGACAACTCGTCGGATTTGGTACGGGATTGCAACCGCCCACGACTTTGAAAGCCATGACGGAATGACCGAGGAAAATCTTTACCAAAAGATTTTCGCCTCCCATTTCGGACACCTGGCCATCATCTTCCTCTGGACATCGGGCAACCT
>NZ_JAMXOT010000134.1 GCF_024220515.1 Oscillatoria sp. HE19RPO | reverse complement strand
GACTTCAGTCGTTATCTTTCCCAGTTCGTAGTAACGACTTCAGTCGTTATCTTTCCCAGTTCGTAGTAACGACTTCAGTCGTTATCTTTCCCAGTTCGTAGTAACGACTTCAGTCGTTATCTTTCCCAGTTCGTAGTAACAACTTCAGTCGTTATCTTTCTTCAGTTCCTGGAGTCATGAGGTACAAATGCTATTACGGAGTGCGAGCATCTTGCTCGCTATTAAAGAAAGCGAGCAAGATGCTCGCACTCCCAAAAAATGTACCTCATAACACTGGGTAGCGCTATATTCAAAGGCGATCGCCCCACAAAACTGGGTTGATTTTCCCTCGAACTCCCGGCAACGACTGAAGTCGTTACTACAAACTAAGAGAACTCCAAAAAATAAAATCTCCAAAACGTTCGTATTGACGGCTCAACGGAGTAGTCCCGTCAATGTAGGGGCGCAAGCATTGCGCCCCTGGGGCGCAAGCATTGCGCCCCTACACATACCTTCCTTTTAGTTCAACCTTTGGAGGATTTATATTTTGCAATCCCCTAAGAGAACGACTGAAGTCGTTACTACGAACTCAGAGAACGACTGAAGTCGTTACTACGAACTTAAGAGAACGACTGAAGTCTTTACTACGAACTCAGAGAACGACTGAAGTCGTTACTACGAACTTAAGAGAACGACTGAAGTCTTTACTACGAACTAAGAGAACGACTGAAGTCGTTACTACGAACTCAGAGAATGACTGGTTTTGGCTTAACAATTCTTTACAGCCGCGCCTAAAAAAAATAGGTATCGGGGGTTGTGTTGTTGCACCCGATGCCGTATTATGTGATAATGGGAGGTTTGACTCTAATAAAAAAAGTGATTATATTCCCATTATAACATAATATATCAAACCCCAGAAACAAATGCAACCCCTGAAGGAAAAAAAATGCGCCGGGGTGATGGTGAAATTCACCATTATTCACAGATAGCCATGTTCAGCCAGAAAAGCGGGGGAAATCTGGTCAAAACCGGAAAGGGAGGGAGTGACATCATCGGAGGAGATGTCAGAAGACGGAGAACCGAAACTCGAACGGATGAATTTACCGACATATTTGCCTAAGATATCAGCTTCTAGGTTAACCCAGTGACCGAGTTGGAGATAGCGCAGATTGGTTTCGGCATAGCTGTGGGGGATGACGGCAGCGGTAAAGTGAGTGCCTTGTTCATCACAGTCGGCGATGGTGAGACTGATGCCATTGACAGCAATGCTCCCTTTTGGAACGATATAGGGGGCAATTTGGCGCTGCCAGAGCTGTTGGAAAGCAGGGGGTGCAGTGAAGGTCATTTCCCAGGAACTGGCGGTTTGGATGGACTGTTGCAGACAGGCGATCGCATCTACATGACCTGTGACAAAATGACCGCCTAATTTGCTGCCGACGCGCAGAGAGGTTTCGAGGTTGACGTAGGTATGGGAGACCCTTCCGAGGGTGGTGCGATCGAGAGTTTCCGGGGAGGCGATCGCCACAAAACCTCGCGGCAGAATCTCGACGACGGTCAAACAGACCCCATCGACGGCGACGCTATCCCCTAATGCTAAATCCGTGAGCACTGCCTCAACACCGGAATGACAGGAAATTTTGAAATTTTCTGTCCCAGTCGCCTCAATCGTGCCTAATCCCTGAATTAATCCGGTAAACATGGCGTTTTCCTTGAAATTGCATAAATTCTCGACAGTTTGTTACCATTTTTGCCAATCCCCTGTCCAAATTTTGATTAAATTCCTGGCAAAAGAGGGATCTAAGCGGCCAAAGAAAAAGGCATACTGGAATTTGTCAAGCTAAAAAAAGCACCGTGGCCGAGCCGAGGTAGGGACCATGCGGTTGCACTTCTTTGGGTTGAACCTAACCCGTTTGCCTTAACGTTATAGTGAAGCATGGACCTGCCTAAAACCAGAGAACGAGACTTGCTTCAGAAGTGTCGAGTTCATTATCCCCCATAGCGTGTTCTAAAGAGGCCGAGCTGATGATTGAGATGAAAGTCGCTGGAATTGCATTGGATGCAGCAACAAGGAGTCCCATAGTGCTGCTCAGAGACGCCGGAGATCGACGAGCTCTGCCGATCTATATAGGTCAAGACCAAGCTAGGTCAATTATTAGCGCCCTCGAAAGCCAAAAACCGCCTAGGCCCTTGACTCACGATCTCATGGTGAATATCTTAGAAGAATATGAGATCGGTTTAGACCGGATTATTATTCATGCTTTACAAGACAATACGTTCTATGCAGTCCTGAAGCTTCGTCACGGAGAAGTGCTCAAGGAAATAGATGCCCGTCCTTCGGATGCGATCGCCTTAGCACTGCGGACCAACAGCCCGATCTGGGTGATGGAAGAAGTGGTGGCGGATGCCTCGATTCCCGTGGACCGAGAAGCGGATGAAGCCGAACGGCAAGCGTTCCGTGATTTTGTTTCTAATATTAGCCCGGAAGATTTCATTCAGCGTAAGGAATTTGGTTCGGGTAGTGGAGAAGTTCAAGAGTCGTAGCGCGTTCCTGGGGACTTGGAAGCAAGGGGAATCAAGAATTTAGAATCAGGAGAAACCCTAGGATCTGTGCATTCTAATTCCTCAATTCCCAGCCTTCCTCCCCGTAACAAAATCTGAGGAAAAAATGTAAATCGTGTACTACCGCCGATTTGGAAAAACCAATTTGCATCTGTCTGTTTTTTCCCTGGGCACGATGCGATATTTGGCTTCCCCGGAAAATGCGATCGCCACAGTGCAAGCAGCGGTGAAGCGGGGAATCAATCATCTCGAAACCGCCCGAGGGTATGGCCACAGTGAAGAATACCTCGGCCAAGCTCTCCTGGAATTGTTGCAGGGGAACTCTCCTGTTCACCGAGAACAATTGTACATCACCACTAAACTCCCCCCGACAGGGAATGCGAAAGAAGTGGAACGGTGCATTGATGAATCATTAGACCGGCTCAAAGTGAATTATCTGGATGGGTTGACCCTTCATGGAATCAATACTCGCCAACATTTAGAATGGGTGTTAGATGCTCAGGGGGGAATGCAGGGAATTAACCAAGCGCTGCGCGATGGTCGAGTTCGACATCTCGGATTTTCTACTCATGGCAGTTTAGACTTGATTTTAGCCACCCTTAACACCGATTTATTTGAATTTATCAATCTGCATTATTACTATTTCTTCCAACGCAATGCCGAGGCGATCGCCTTAGCTCATCAAAAAGATTTAGGCATTTTTATTATCTCTCCGGCAGACAAAGGGGGAAAATTACATACCCCACCCGAACAACTTTCCCAACTCTGTCATCCCTTAACCCCCCTAGAATTTAACTATCAGTTTTTGTTAAGTGACCCGCGCATTACCACCTTAAGTTTTGGTGCCGCCAACCCCGAAGAACTCACCCTACTCGATCGCCTGTCCCTTCTGAACAATCCTATAGACAAAAACAACAGCACAGCTATCCCCCTCCCCCAAGAAACCATCAACAGTTTAGAAACTCATGCCACCCAAGTTCTAGGTTCAGAGCAATGCAGTCAATGTTATGCCTGTTTGCCTTGTCCGGAAACCATTCATATTCCCGAAATTTTACGCTTAAGAAATCTCGCTGTTGCTTACTCCATGACCGATTATGGTCAATACCGATATTCCATGTTTGAAAATGCCGGACATTGGTTTCCCGGCATGAAAGGAAATCGATGTACCGATTGTGGAGATTGTTTACCCCGATGTCCGGAACAACTGAATATCCCCGCACTCTTAGCAGATACTCACGATCGCCTCAAAGGTAAATCCGGTCGGCGGTTATGGGAGTAATCCGGTGGAGATTGTTAAACCGAAGGACCAGAAACCGGGTTTCTCGCCCAAATTGGCTGAAAAAAGCCTAAATCTTGTCAAGAAACCCGGTTTCTAACCGTTACTGTTACCTAGGACCAGAAACCGGGTTTCTCGCCCAAATTGGCTGAAAAAAGCCCAAATTTTGTGAAGAAACCCGGTTTCTAACCGTTACTATTTCGACCACCCTGGAAGGGATTTAAAATTAAAATTATGACTTCGGAACGAGATAAAAATAATCGAATACCCAATCCGGTTGTCTCAAGTCGGTTGTCTCTATTAGCCTGCGTAGGCAGGCTTCGTCCCTGTAGGGGCGATTCGCGAATCGCCCCTACATTTAGAGAGGTAATGCGGAAATCCTGCCTTCTATCTTTACTCCTACTGGGGTTAATTCCACTTTGGGCGAGAGTCGGGTTGACTCAAACTGCTACCCCGGCATTAGAAGCCGTGGAGGACCTGGTACCCCCAGACGATCGCGAACTCCCGGTTTTAGAACTCCAGCAGATGCCTCCGGAAAAACCCCCCTTACAGTTCCTGACTATCCCACCAGAAATCGATCCAGCCGAATTTAATATCACCACGGCAACCACGATTTCTCAAACGGGGGTGACGGTTCCTTCTTTATGGTGGGTTAACGAACAGTTTGGGTATAGACTGGTCGAGAACTGGTTAGCTTACCCTCGGAATGCAGATGATACAGGCACAGTGGATCTGATTGTCAACCGTCAAAGCTGGAGTTTGTTGGATTACCTGCAACGCTATGAGTTTTTGAATCATTTCGGCCAAGTGGCGAAGGATTACGGGTACAACATCCGGGTGTTTACTCGTCAGCAAAGACTGTTAGGGAGTTATACCTGTACCTCGCAACCAGTCGCCTGCAATTTGTGGCTGGATTCCCAGGGATTAGATAGTCAAGCGCCGTAAACCTTGCCCCATTCCACCCCTTAACTCAGGCGGATTTCCCGCCAGAGGGCTTCATAGGTTTCTGCAATCTCGGGGGTGAGGGGTTCGATAAATTCGCTATTGGCGATCGCCTCAGCAGTGGGTAAGAGTATCCCATCCGTTTGCAAGGCATTGGGTAACTCCCCTCGGTCCCGGGTTAATAGCAGGGGAGAGGCAGCTTTACTCAATTGGGACAGTTGAACCGCTATTTCCGGGTTCCAGCAAAAATTAATCCATTGTTTTACTAAAGAGGAGGCGGGGGGTGCTGTTTCGGTGTTCACCGGATTGGGTCCAGCCGGTCGAACCCACAATTCCGACCATAACGCGGTCCCAGCAGAAGGAACCACGGCGCGAATTTTAGGATTGCGCTGCATGGTTGCCAGGATATCCGTGGACCATCCCACAGCAACCCAAGTATCCCCGAGCACTAAAGGTTGGAGATAGGCATCAGAACTATAGAGTTTAACTTGGCGATGGAGTGCGAGGAGTTTCTCTTTGAGTTCGGGGAGATCATCGAGGCGATCGCGATTGTAAGAGTAACCCAGACTTTTGAGGGTTAAGCCAATCACTTCCCGGGGACTGTCGAGTAACGAGAGGCGATCGCGCAGTTCAGGACGCCACAAATCACTCCAATCTTGGGGGGTCCAGCCTAAATCGCTGAATTTATCCGCCCGATAGGCAATCACTGTGGTTCCCCAACGATAGGGTGCGCCCCAAACCTGTCCCTCGGGGTCTAGTTTTCCCTCAGCATTTCGTCGGACCAAGGTTTGCCATTGGGAGGGAAGGTTGTCCCATTGCTCAAGAGTGGTGGGGTCCAGGGGGAGAATCAGGTCTTGGGCGATCGCCCGTTCTAACCAGTAATTGCCTAACGTCACCAAATCCGCCAAGTTTGAGGGTTCAGCATCCTGACTAATCCCAGGGAGATTCCATCGGCGACCCGAGTTGTTTGATAAGGGTTTTTTCCACTGTTGCAGGAGTCGAAACAACTCGTCTAACTGCGCGGCAGGGGAAAAGTTTAAAACGGCCCGGTTATCCAGTTGCTTACGAAATACTCCCATCAATTGGGCGGGAATGGAACTTTTCAACAGCCGAACTTTGAGAGTTTCTCGATCGACCGTCCCACATCCGCTCAACACTTGAGCAAGGGCGAGGGTACTGAGACTCATTAAAAAAGATCTTCGATTCACGCGCTTAATAATAGGATTTTGTGCCATCAAACTCGTCCCTGGGGGAAACTGGACGACTCTCATCTGAGGGAAGGGTTAGAAATTAAGCCCTTCCCGTTTCCCGATGCTCTCCTATTTTAGCGGTCACATCCTATTCCTCGATGCGCGTTTCTAAATACTGACCGATGGTTTGTTGTTCTCCGGCGCGAGAGATAATGGTTTGTCGGGTACGGTAGCGATCGCCAATCAGTTTTAATTCTTCCTCAAAAACGGATCCATTATATTCGGTTTTCAGGCACAAGGTTTGAGGATTGGCAAAGTAGAAGGTTGCCTGTACTGGGTCCCGAGTTAAAAAGCCGCGATCGCGATAGAGGATATTTCCGCTTGCGCCAAACAGGGTACTTCCTGCCGATTTCTTTTTGCCGGAAACCGAGTCTCTACTTTCCCAGGAGACTTCACTGCCGCAGGTGAGCACATTCTGTTCCGGCAGTTGATGGCGTTTTGCCAGGGCCACCAGTTCTGGACTCCCGGGTTCTAAAAACCGCACGGTAATTAAGCTCACCATTTCTTGGGTTTTCCCCTCGGGTAAGGTATAGTACCGGCGATCGGAATGCCATCGGCCCTGGGATTTTTGGAAAAAATCAGCAATCAGCGATTTCTGGGTCGATTGGGCTAGGTTTATCGAAGTCATCAGTATTTTTACCTCCTCCGGTTATAGATTGATAGCCTATCAATCTGACCCGGAAAGTTGTTGTCAATTTTGTTACTTTTCTTAATATATATTCACAAATTGGGGATGCCATCAAACCGGGGATGGATTTTCCACCGGGGAGAGATTAAAAATAAAACGACCCTTAGTTCCATAGCGCCCCAACCCGATCGACGGTCCATAAGGGGCAAAGGTGAAATTCAGATCAAGGTCACAAAACCTAAATTTTCATCAGGTTTTGAGGCAAATATCTTTAAACCTTAAATAATCTAAAAAGAATTCCTATTTGGAGCCAAACCCTATCTAAGATTGAGGAGAAAAAAGCCGCCCTAAAAATAGGGATCTAAATATGGAATCATTAGAACAGCAGGTGTATGTCTTAAACCATAAAGTCGAAGACTTATATCAAACCATCGAACAGCTTAATAGAAAAATCTCTCTGTGTTTGGGACAGCAGAGTTTGAAGGTTCCTCCTCCGGCCAGTGAATCCCCGGAAGCCCTCCTGCGAAAGCGGTATGCTTATGCGATCGGGAATTTGGTCTCAAGCACCTTAGAAGAGGTGGAAGAGTGGGAAGAGTTAGAGCATAAAGATGTGCTTAAGGAGAAAAATGAGCGCCATGAACCGGAGAAACCCGTTCAAAATAATATTCAGTCAGAATTAACCCCAGAAATTCAAATCCGGCGATTGACGGCACAATTAACCGCTGCCTACCAGCGGATAGCGGAGTTAGAAGAACAGTTGATGGCTAAAAGAGTGCATTCTTAGCGCGTAAGTAGAGGCAAACCGTTAAAGACTCAGGCGAGCATACCGCATGGTGAGCGCTTCAATGGCTTGTAAGAGTTGAGATTGATTCCAGTTTTGGTAAAGATGGGCAGCGATCGCGCAACCTCCGGCACCGACTCCTTCCTTGACAAATCCGCGCTCATAAGCACTCAGTTGAGGATAACGAGAATCGGCAAAACTGAGTTGAGTTGCCAATAAAGGGACAGGGCCGACCGCTTGAGCGAGTCCCACCGTGTCTCCAGTCGGGTCTTCAGCAACCCAGCGGGTAGTTCCGACCACAATGCGATCGCCATTCCAAGGGAGGGCATGATAAGAGGCCACCGCCCGAATTAAAGCATAGACCGCCAGCATTTGCGTCCCCCCGGCCAACAGGACACCACAGAGACGACTGGCGGCGATCGCCATGCCTGCTGCTACCGCTTGCATCGGGTCTCCCACCGCTGCGATCGTCATCAACGGGTCTAAATCTGAGCCGGTGATTTCCCGACCAAGCGGCCTCAAAGGGGTGCGATTCCGGTGCGCCGCTGCCAAACCCGCCTGTACCAAGGCCAACTTTTGCTGATGATTGCACAGGGGATGAGAACTATTCACCTTGCCGTTGGCATCAATTCCTAAATCCATCAACACCGAGAGGGCCGTGGTGGTCCCGCCCACGACACATTCCGCCACAATCAGATAGCCCTCTGGATGGGCTTCGGCGAGTTTCTGACCCCAATGGAGTCCCGCTTCAAATAACCGTTGCACTGTTGATAATTCCAAAGCCTTGCCGGTACTTAGACAGCGTGCAGGAGTCCCCCCCAAGTCCACTGTGGGGACCCCTGGAGGGTGGGGTAAACCCGCATTAAAAACCGAGAGGGGAATGCCTTGAGCTTCTAAAACAGCACGAGAAATCAGGACCGGAGAGGCTCCAGCTTGGAGCGGGGGGAGGGGATATTGAGGATGGGGACGGGGACCGGAGTAGAGAAATTCCGCATCGGCGATCGCGGTGTATTGGCGATCGCGCGGGGTCGCACCGGCAGCGGAAATGCCGGGGATTAACCCGGTGTCTGTAAAACCGAGAATGCAGGCGAAGTGGGGTTGCTGTGCGCGATAGCGATCGAGCCACTGTTGTCCCTGTTGAAGTTGGGTGTAAATTCGGATCACGAGCGGCAAAAGAGGGGAAGACTTCAGGGATTGGGGTGGGGTTGAGGCTGAATTGAAGACCCGGCGATCGCCAGTTTATTCTTCATCGAGTAATACTTGTACCCAAGGTGGCGGAGGTGGAATGGGATTGCCAATCTTTTCTAGGAGGAGAGAGGCAGCTAAATGGACGGCAAATAGGTAGATGAGATTCTGAACCCAGACTAAAATTGCGGCTAAGGCTTGAATGACATAGAGACTTGGCTCAACCAGCAATCCCAATCTGAGAAATAGCCAGTCGGCAATTTCGGTAATTTGAATCGTTAGGTAAACCCAAAGATCTTCCCCGACGAGAATTCCTAAGAGCCACAGACGAAAGAAGAAGCCAAAAGCACCGAGGAGAGAACCGAGAAGAATAGCCACTTCCCAACTGGCGCGACGCTTCCAGAGACATCCGAGCAAAACCCCGAGAAGACCAAACGGGACCACAAAGAGAATGCTGCGCGTGGGTCCCATGAGAACCGAGAGTAACAAACCCGAGACTACCGCACCCATCCAAGCGGCGCGATTCCCCCAGCGGAGGTACAGCAGGGCGATCGGGACTGGAAAAAAAATCCGCAGCACGGGACCGAGGGGGAAGTAATAATTGATCAGCCAAATCAAGCTGGCGGTACTGGCAAAAAAGGCAGTTTCAACCAGAATTAAGGCATTATTTGGGAGTCGGCCTGGGGCAACCGAGGGAGCAGAGGTGCCCCGAGGGGCTGAGGGTTCCCGAAGATCTGCATTCAGGGAGTCCGGTACTGGAGAAGAATCGGGAGGACCGAGGGGTTCTGAATGGCGACCGGCATTAGGAGACGGGGAAGAGGAATTCGGGTTACTATCTGCAAAATCAACCATCAAATTTTGTCCAATCAGTTAACCGTTAACGATTTAGAAAAGAAGCATTAACGGTTGAATTTGGGTCTGGGAAAAGGGGTCAAGACTGCGATCGCCCCTTGGGAAAGGGAATGGCGATCGCGCTCTTAGGGTCCTAGACCATGAGACGTTCCAGAGCGTTGACATCTGGGATACAGAGGGTCTCGCGATCGCGCTTAATCAAACCCTTCTTCTCTAGTTTACTCAATACCCGAGTGACCGTTTCGCGAGCCAATCCACTCAGACTGCTTAATTCCCGATGGGGTAAATTCGGAATTTCGATCCCTTGGGGAGATTCTTTTCCTTGTCCCTCGGCTAAAAATAAGATAATATCCGCCACCCGAGAGGTGCTATCGGATTCTCGCAACCGCAATCGACGGTTGACTTGGCGCAGGCGTCGTGCCATCAACTGGGCTAACCGAATGCCAGCTAAGGGTTCGGTGTGAATTAACTGCACAAAATCCTGGGCGGGGAGATTGCCAATCGTGGTGGGGGCCAAGGTAATCACATCAGTCGATCGCGGCACTTCATCCAAGGCGGCCATTTCGCCAAAGATTTCACCGGATCCTAAAATATTCAGAGTAACTTCCTTGCCATCCAGGTTGTAGGTGCGAATTTTGACCCATCCCTCTAATAAAAAATAAACAGAACTTCCCCAGTCATTTTCCAACAAAATGACTTGATTCGGGGGATGGGTGCGGCTCACAATATGCGCCGTTGCCCGTTCTACAACGGACTCCGGTAATCCATTAAAAAACGGCGTTGCGCGAATTAATTCTTCAACGTTGGGTACAGAATCGCGAGAGGTAAATCTTTCATCCATTAGGCCATCCTCTTATAAACGCGCCAGGGGTAGATCGATGTTTTTCATAAATCGGGTTGTATTGAATCAAGAGATGACCGATTACATTCTTTTAGGGACTCTTTTAGGGACTGGCTACAGATAGACCAGACCGTTGGCATTGCCTGGATACTGTCTGCAACCCTATTTAGAGACAACATAAAACATAAACCAATTTGTACTTTTAGGAGTTTAGAAGTTTAGGGGTTGGCTGTTGTTGTCAATGGGCAAAGGAGAAGAACCTGCGCCTTTTCCTGCTGAAATTATGCGGACCTCTGGGATAAACCGCCACCGATGTTGCACTGAGAGTAGACTGGGTGTTTTCTCCCCCTAATTTATCGCCTCTCGCTCACTGGCCTGGACAAGGGATTGATTCCTGAAGTCCTTGTGCCGGGGTAGGTTAGGTCCTCAACGGACAATCGGGGTTCGGAACTGTCAACATCACAGGGCGATCGCCTTGTCTGTTCAAAGTAGTGTACTGACTACTTTAACTATATCTGGATTGGGGGCCTCTACTACAGGAATTTTAAGCCGTTTCTCGGGGTGATCCGGCGCAGTTTCAGCTCCCACCCGCCTAGTGGACTCAGGAATGACGAAGGTAGGCATCCCCAATTTAGGAACCCTAGTTTTAAGGCTCCCAGATAACCATCGAGCCAGACTCGACTAGAAACATCCTTTTTTAATAAGATCCCAGAAAACACTTAGCCATAATAACCTATTCGGGAGTATGACCCCACAGACCCTCGATCAGATCCCTGGGGGCGGCTCTTTTACCCTCCATCAAGTTCAGGACAGGACTTATGCTTGCTTTGCAGACAGAACCCTACCTGTAAAGGCGATTCTCGAACCGCCCCTACAAATAATGGCAGGCGATTCGAGAATCGCCCCTACACAGAGCAACCGTGGTATTTGTAATAAAATGTGCTTAGGGCATCGCGATCAAAGGTGGCAGGAATCGGCAACGGTGTTTCTGACCGTTTCTTCGTGCTTCTATCCGGGATGAATCTGTCCCCCAACCCGGGACTGCCATCGGCTAACCCATGCCTAAGAGCTGTTGTCCGTGAAGCCTCCGCCAAAAAATCAATTGAGCCGAAACCGTTAGCAATCAAGCCTAATCGGTTTGGGCTTTGAGGATGCCCTTGCAGTATTGGGAAAACCAACCGGGTTTGTGACAAAATCTGGGCTTTTGACAGCGACCAATTTGGGCCAACAACTCGGTTTCTTGTCCCAGGAATCTCAAACTGTACCCCTACTCTAGTAGCAACAACCCCACTCCGTCGCCCTGGCCTAGATTCGAGACCCATCGATTGGAATCGTCGGAAAATGAATCAAAAAATTGCCTCGGCACAAGCTACGATACGTTAAAAGTACCAGTATTTTCGGGGCAGAGGGGAAGTCTGTGCTGTTCTTATCGCCAGAGGTTCTATGGTGAGTTCTAATCGGGATCAACTACAAGCACTGATTGCAGACATTGATGGAATTCTGCGAAAAATGAACTCTCGCCTCGCGTGGTGGAGTTCAGGAGAGACTCGTCGGGTTTTGGAGCGAGTTCGTCTCTATCTGGATTCCCAGCTAACCTCCCAGAGTAACCCGGGGGGGGCGGTGAGTGCTATGCCGCCTTATGCGATCGCCCCTGGCGCTGTCAGTGAAGCGGCTGAAGCTCAAGCGGTTTTGCAAGCCCTGATGCAAGATTTAAGCGGGTTACGGACTAACCTGATGCAGCCGTTACAGGAAGAAATCGCCACGTTACGACAAGAGCGGTATTCCCTGATGGAAGAAGTCCGGCAGTTGGAGCAAAGACAACAGCATTACCAGGCGATCGCGGGACAACAGGCTCATCAACAGCAAGCGATCGCCGAGTTTCTCCAAGCCTTACTCGGCCCCCTGCAAGAGCGCCTTTCCCAACAGGTTTCTCAGGCGATCGGCCAAATAGAAACCCAACTCTTAACGGAGGGGACTGGCGATCGCCTCGAACCAAGCGCTCTCGAATCTAGGTTCCGCGAAGAACTCAATGCCTTCACAATAGAGAATTCTGGACTGTTATCCCCGGAAGCTCGATTAGAACAGTTGCAGCGGTTACAGGGGGAATCCGATCGCCTGTTGATGTCCCTCGACTCTACTCTGCGCGTTGTCTTTGAAGCCCTCGAACGCAACGTTAACAGTTACAATGACTCCCTGGGTCAAGGCTTAGACAAGATGCATCGCCTCGGACAGCAAGGGGAACTGATGTTTAGTGCCTTGGTCAATCACCTGGCCCAACTCTTAGGTCAAGAGACCTCCTCCTATTTAAAATCATCCCTGCGACTGCTTTCTTCGACTCAAGCGGCGATCGCAAAGGAGCAGGATTCCCCCCCGAAATCAGACCCCGAACCCTCTAACCTAGACTCTGCGGGCGATGGCATCAAATCCCCTCCCACTCCACCGAACCCTCCAAAATCAGACTCTAAACCCTCTGTCCAACCCGAACCTCAGAGTAAAACCCAGCCTGGATCTCCCCGCCAAAAGCCGCCTCAAACCCCCCAAGTTTCTGCCCCACCCTCCGCATCTGAACTCTCCCTGGAAGAGAGCCCTGAACTGCTTACCTTCCCCTTTGCTGGAGCAGAATTAACCCCGCCAATGGAGGTAGAAAAGGATGAAACCCCAGAGGCATCCCCGGAACCCGATCGGGCAACGGAGATAGCCCCTCAAATAGTCCCTAAGTCTCGGTTGGAAATGTCTCAAGACAACTTTGAACTGGCTGCACAATGGGCCGAGAGTTCTCAGCAAGAGGAGTTGTCCGAGGCGATCGCTCCGGAAAATCCCCCAAATGCTACGTCGGATCTGGACTTCGAGAACCTGCCGGAATTAGACATGGAGGGGTGGGTTACGCCAGATGATGACTTGCCCGAAAATTGGGAGTTGTCCGAGGGTTTGGAACTCGAAGAAAATCTCCCTCCCCCATCGGATTTGATCCCGGAGTCGGGGGATGGGGATTTATTTGCCCTCAGTGAAGAATCGAACAGGGATGAGACTCAGGAAACCTCCCCCTATGGCGAGGATGACTTATTTGCGGACCTGGAGAGTCGCACGGATGCCCCAGGAATGGGGGGCGAGTATTCAGAAGACTATATGGATGAGTTTCTGTTTGGCGATCGCCTAGAGTCCCTACTCACCGAGTCGGACCCTGCTATTCCCGAAGAAATTACTAATCCGCGATCGGCTTCAGAAACCAACTCCCCTCCTCCACCCCAGAAGACCGAACCCCCCAAGGAACCCGAACCCCCAGGCACCTCAACCGAGGAACCCACAGACGATTTATTTGCTGATTTTAAAACGGTTTCCGAGGCAACCGCAGTCTCCCCAGAACCGGCAGCGTTACCGGACCCAGACCCGGAAATGGTCGAGGAGACAGCCGCTTCCTTGATGGAGGATTGGCTGCCCGAATTTGAGGAAGAGGCGACTGCCTCGGACCTAGATTTAGAAGGAGACTGGGACGAAAACGCCTATATCCAGGCTTCCCCTCAAGAAGATTTACTGCCCGACGAGGACCTAGAGGAGGACCTCGATAATCTTTGGCTGAGTAATACCGGCATTAAACGCTTAGATGAGGACCTTTCTAAATTAGAGGAAGCAGAAGCCAAAAGCGCAAGTCCGGACCCCTCGGACTTGCCGGAGACCGAGTTAAGCGCCGAACAATGGCTGGAGGACCTCGCTGCTGAACCCCCGTTATCCGAGTCAAGCAGCTTAGAGGAGTTGGATAGCACCCTGCCTTGGGAAGAAAGTGGAGAAGCTTCCTTAGATGATTTTGTGGGTCAATCGGACCTAACCCCCCAACCCGCAGAGCCTCAAAGCCCCTCCCCTGGGAGGGGAGGGGTTTGGGGAGAGGTCTCTTCCACGGATTCACCCACAGACCCCCAACCCAAAGACCCTCAAAGCCCCTCCCCTCCAAGGGGAGGGGTTTGGGGAGAGGTCTCTTCCACGGATGCACCAACAGACCCCCAACCGAAAGACCCTCAAAGCCCCTCCCCTCCAAGGGGAGGGGTTTGGGGAGAGGTCTCTTCCACGGATGCACCAACAGACCCCTTAGATACCGATGGAGGAGACTTACTCTGGGAGGCAGGGGACCTGGACCAGAATGCGATCGGACTCGCATCCGACTTGACCCCGGAGAAGGAACCCCCCTCCCCCAGTGAAACCGGGCGGAAACCGACTGGAAATTCTAAAACTCAGTCAAACTCCCAGAAAACCGTCTCTAGACCAACCCCTGGGTCTTCTAGTCCCAACGGTGACAGTAAATCCGAGGTAACGGGGCGATCGAACAATGTTTTGCCCACCTTAGATGATATTTTTGCCGAACTAATGGCAACCAATCCTCCTCCAGTGGTCAAAGTCACAGCGGAGGAAGATGTCAACCATGAGACAGTTGAAGATTTTTTCGCTGACTTCATGGATGATATGGATGAGGCCATGACACCAGCAGCTCCCGAACCTGAGCCAGAACAGCCCGAGGTCCCCATCTCCCCCGATGATGACCTCGCCAATCCCACCCTGGATAATTTCTTTGAAAGTTGGTCCGATGCTCCAAATGTCTCTAAATAGACCTTTTGGAAGCGGAACGTTAATCTCAGCAAAACTGTTGAAGTAGTGGCATTAAGCCTCTAACAGTTCCGGTAAATGTAGAGGCGATTCGCGAATCGCCTCTACATTTACGGTGAATTCTCAAAATCTGCTTAAGTCCTGTTAGGCTTCTTGTTCCCCTCTGAGGCTTACTCTTGGCAAGAGGGAGATAGAGAGGGTCTCTTCAAACTAAATCTATTCATCGCACTGTTAAGCTAGAATAATATTTAATCCAACATCAAGCACTCGCCGTATTATATATGTCTAATAGACTTGAGCGGTTTAGAAAAGAAATGGCTGCTTTTGAGGGTTCAGCAGATCCAGCGCGATCGGTCGAACGGGGTCACTATGTACCCCATCCAAAAAAATCCCTGGCAGACACGATCGCTGGACGAATTGCGATTCGCCCTGCTTCTACCCATTTGTTAATTGGTGGCATTGGATCAGGGAAAACAACTGAGCTATTAATCGCTCGCGATCGCATCAACGAATTAGAAGATACCTACGCTCATTATCTTGATGTCAGCTTGGAAGCCGATATTTCTCAGATGAAGCCCGGAGTGCTAATTGCAATGGCTGGGGTGGCTATATCTGAACTTGTATCAGACAGTGACAAGGAAAATATGCATAAATCTATAGCAACCATTCGCAAATTGGCTTATGGTTATAAGGAGAATATTTATGAGAGTCTGTTGGATGATTCTGATGAGGGCTACGATTCCTCTGGAGAGAGAGTTAGGGTAGTAGAACGTAAAGGAATTATTCCAGTTGGACCAAAAGTACCTGAAGAAATTCAAAAATTACTAGCCGCCATAAATTCGATAAAACAAATTTTATCCGAAAAGTATGGGACAATCGTGCTATTGTTGGATGGGTTAGATCGCCTCTATGAAGATAAACTTTTCTTGGAACTTATTCAAGATATTAAAGTTTTATCTGACCAGGGAATAGGAGTAGTTTTAGTTGGCCCAATACAGGCGGCTTACAGCCAATATAAAACCCGTTTTGAGAGTTTAGTTAACTCCGTTTATTATCAACCGTGTTTTGATGTTACCAAGGACCCAGATGCTCGTGATTTTTTTGCCAAAATTCTGGCCGTTCGCGCATCAGAAGGGTTTCTGGATCAATCTTCAGTAGAACGCCTTATTCTTTATTCTGGGGGAATGTTGCGGGACTTGATGAACCTAACTCAATCTGCTATTCAGGAAGCTTATTTATCCGGTATCGATAATTTGAACGAAGCTCATGTTGAGGCTGCTGCTCAGTCATTTGGGCGAGCCAAAGTGTTTGGAATATCAGATGAAGCGCTTGATAAGATGGAGCGAGTTTCAAAAGAAGGCAAATTTCTTCCCAGAACTGAGGAAGATATTAAATTACTGGTCGAAGGAAAGATTTTAGAATATATATATCCAGAACTGCGCCATGCTGTTCATCCGGCACTTTCACCTTTAATCATAAAAAGTACAGTATAGAATTAGCTTGGATGGCAAAATTAGTATCGGATAATGAAATTACTTCAGTTTCTCTGGATGAATTTTTGCAGAGAGTTAGATCCCAGCCTGACAGTAATATTTGGTCGAGTCTTGTAGTGACCAATTCAAATGTTGATGAAGTTCTGGAAGATCTACAAGCGGGGATTGAAATTTTGGTGGAGTGCGAAGTCGATAGCATTTCTGGGGAGAGTGGAGTGAGTGCAGTCTTTGAGCGCATTCATAACTCCGTGGCTGATTATCTACTGCTGTGGAATTTGGAAACTTGGAACCCTAATGATTGGCGTCATCTCGACAGTCTCAGAAGCCGGTTAAACCACAAAGGGCGGGGAGGAGTGGTCATTTTATCTTCGCAATCTCTTCGGGTGATCGGGACCAATGCTCCAAATTTTTTTAGTTGGTTGAGTCCTAGAGTTTATGCATTAAATCATGGTGCAGACTTGCTCACCGATGCCGAACGAGAAGGGCGATTATCTGCACTGCGAGAATGGTCTGGACAGTCAGATGCCGAAGTGATTGCCCTTGCAGAAGCTAAAGAATTACCCACAGAACCTGAATATGGGGAATGGCTTGTTCTTCTAGATCGGGAGGACCTCATTGAGCGGTAACAGTGGTTGGGAAAAAATGGGTCAGGAGATTCAAGAGAGACTCGGGCAGGCTACCCCAGAAACTGATATTAAAAGTGCTAAAATCTTTAAGAATCAAATATTAAAAACACTGACTAAAGCCTCGGATGAACAGCTTTTAAAAACCAAACCTCATGAAATTTACAAGTTACTAAAATTAGAAAAATCCGGACAGCATGGTAAGGGAGTCTCTGAGATTATGGGAGGGCAGAGAAACTTTAAGCGCATTCGAGACCTTCCTCATTTTGAACGAGCCGATCGCTGTTGGTTTGATTTTGCCATTCTCATCGACGAAAATCCCAAACAGGCGCAAGTTCTGGGATTTAACTTTGAATTTCGCTTTCCTGACGATTTTTCGGTTAAATTTCTCCGTTTTGACCTCAATACCCCTGGTCATGATAATGATAAGCGAGGAATCAGATTTCATCTTCATCCCGGACATGATGATTTGATGATTCCTAGCCCTCCCCTGTGTCCCTTAGAAATTTTACATCTATTTTTGTATGGGTTACCGATTCCCGATCGCCCTCGTTCTAGCTAGAGAACAATCCGGGAACAGTTTTGCACCAGCATAGGCCCCTTATCATCATCGGGGTGCTGTAGAATAATCAGAGGTTAGGGAGGACCGAGCCATCTCAATCGAACCCGAAACCCAGACGGGGTAAAGGCTAAGTCTCAAAACCTAGTCTCGGGATTGCAGATCCGTCAGCAGGCTCAAAAATGCCCCGCCTGAGTTTTTCCGGGGAACACCTGCGCGTTTAGCATAGTTAACGGTTAAACTCATTTTGGGACGGCAACCAGCTAAGGGGGAAACAGGAGAATGGCAGTGCCAAACGAATCGGCAGGGTTCTGGTATTTGGGTATTGATCTCGGGACGACTCACCTTTCGGCAGCTTTGTTCGATCGCCTCACCTGTCAGTTATATCCGCTCTATTGGCATCCCCTCGGTTCTCAAGGTGCTGATCCGACGTTTCGTTTGCCTTCCCAAGTTTATCTCCGGTCCCAGGGATGGTGGTTACATCAGTTTAAACCGCTGTTGTTGCCGGGGATTGCAGGAACGAAAGGGAAGGACAAGCTTTGGGACTCGGGAATGCACCCGACGGTTGTCCCCTTGGAGTTGCTGAATCGCAAACGCGCAAAACGCGAGGTGGTGTTACAGTCCCATGGACGGTCCCTCGGATTAAGCGACTTGCTGGATGCCTTGAGTGCGCTGTTGGCAACGATCGCTGCTGCTGGGGTGGCTCCTTATGCTCAGGCGGATGGGTTGCCGGTGGTGGAAGTGGCATCGGGTTCTGGGCGATCGCTGAGGTTTCCCTCTGCTTCCTCTGATCGCAGTCACGCCGTTGCTACCCTGTCCTCCGCCCTGACGATGGCGACGCCTTCTGCTGCGATTGGTGGCGCTGCGGGGTTAGAATCGGACCTGTTTCCCCAGGCGAT
This sequence comes from Oscillatoria sp. HE19RPO, assembly GCF_024220515.1. Lineage (GTDB taxonomy): Bacteria > Cyanobacteriota > Cyanobacteriia > Cyanobacteriales > Laspinemataceae > Laspinema. The sequence goes on along the minus strand of NZ_JAMXOT010000134.1, from coordinate 26,792 downwards.
CGCTCAGTTGCGCGGGGCAATTGTGAGTTTTCCTGGCAGTTGGCCGGATAGTTATTGTTTTAATATTCGCGAATCTATATTAAGTGCGAAATTGGTTCAAGAACCGGCTCAAGTTTTATTTGTAGAAAATGCAGTCGCCGCATGGCTCTCGGTCCTTCCGGGCGTCGGTGGAGAACGGGTAACGATTCCTTCGGTCTTATCTCGCCAATTTCACCCCCAGGAAGGACCGGGAGCCAGTTGGCATCGCTCTCGGGCGGTGGGGACGCGCTATGGGTTGGCGATCGATTCCGGTGCCACGATGACAGAGTTGGCGTTAGTTGCAGTACCCGAAAATCTGGAGGAACTCAGTCAATCTCACTTTAAAACTCGCAGTTTTCCTTATGCAGGTCACGGGTTAGATCAAGATATCATTTGTCAGCTATTTTGGACCGAAGCAGTCCGTCGGGAGAATCGGGGATATTGGTATCTGGGGTGCGATTTGGAATTACCCCGTCCGGGAGAGCCGGATGGGGTGCGACGAATGCAGTTACAGCAGCGATTACTTGAACATCCCGCCGGAAGAGAACTGTTAGCGGCAGCGGAAGAGGTCAAGTTAGCGCTGCAAGAGCGAGATGTATATCCGGTTACGGTGGGGGAGTTTCGTTGGACGATCGCTCACCGGGAGTTACAAACGTTAGTTGTTGAGCCATTTCTCAACTTTTTGAATCAAGCACTGAATGGGTTGTTGATTGAAACGGGTCTCTCGGCGATCGCCATTGAGCGCGCAGTCTGTACTGGGGGGACGGCACAATCCCTCTCGTTAAGGGGTTGGATGCGGCAAAAACTCCCGAATGCAACGTTAATTGCTGATCCACCGCGAGGAAATCGCGGGTCGGGTTCGAGTCGGATTGCCTTTGGGTTGGCGGCGTTGCCTTTGTATCCTCGGGTTCTGGACTTGAACCGGCAGCAGTATGGGGATTATTTTTTATTGGCGGAGTTGCTACGTGCAATTACGGATGAGGGCCCCCGGTCCTTGGGGGAAATTGTGGCATTGGTGGAACGTCGCGGAATTCACGGGCGATCGCTGGGGAGTCGGATTCAAGGGTTCCTGGAGGGGGATTTGCCTCCAGGGTTGAGTTCAACGGGAAACTCGGCAGTCCCCATGCCGGAGGTGGCGGCGACGACGGAATATCCTCTCACGCCGGACATTCCTCTGTTTGAGCAGGTTGATGGCACTTATCGGGTTAATTTGGAACAGTCTGGGCGATTGTTACAATATTTGGAGGCGATCGCCACCACGACTCATCAACATTTTGAAGACCCTCTACTTCTTTATTTAAGTGAATTTTTAACGCCTCCACGCCATCATACCGAAAATTTTTCGGTATAAATTTCGGATAATTGTATTAAAAAACACAGACAAATTTTAAATAATCGGATAAGTGAGGGAAGCCCGAGGACAGAATTGAGCCTCGGCCCCATCTCAAGGGAGCGATCGCCAGAGAGTGGGGTCGCGCCAGTTGACCTTAATCTCTAAAAATCAGTTTAGGCAGTCACACAGCAGGGCGCAGGGGTTGATGGAGACTTGGGCTTCATTTTAAACAACACGAAAACTTTACAAAACTAACCCACATTTCAAAGTTTAAGTAAATATCCGGAGAACCCCATCCCCAATTTTCCAAAAATTGACTAGAGTCAGTAAAGAATCAGGATAACCACCCCAAAAGCCCACGGGAGAAGATCGTGTTAACTGCTAATAAAATTGATATATCTATTCCCTTTACACTTCATCAAGCCACTAGATCCACTATTCAAGAGACTTATTCTGATCAAACGATTCGGCAAGAATGTCATCCTTCCCTTGAGAGTAAGACAAAGCGGCTTATTGATATTGTCGGAGCATTAGTCGGGTTGGCGCTCACCGCAGTGATTGCGATTCCCCTCGTCATCGCCATGCAGTTGGACAATCCAGGACCCCTCCTGTATAGCCAAATCCGCTGCGGCTATAAGGGCCGTCATTTCCGGATGTGGAAATTCCGCTCGATGGTCGTCAATGCTGAACATCTCCAGCATCTGGTCAAAAACGAGGTCCAAGGACATCTATTTAAAAACGAAAATGACCCTCGCATCACCCGAGTTGGGCGGTTTCTACGTCGCACCAGTCTGGATGAACTGCCTCAATTTTGGAACGTTCTGCGCGGGGAAATGAGCTTAGTCGGCACTCGTCCACCCACCCCCGGGGAAGTGAAAGACTACCAACCTCACCATTTAGACCGTTTGAACGTTAAACCCGGTCTAACTGGAGAATGGCAGACTCATGGACGCTCTAGTATTAAAGATTTTGAACAAGTGATTCACCTGGATTTGGAGTATCAGCGCAAGTGGTCGGTTTTTTATGACCTCCTGCTGATTGTGAAAACGTTCCAGGTTATTTTCAACCAAAAAGGAGCCTGCTAAAAGTAGTTTCCGGGGATAGAGCAAAACATTCAGATCAAAATTATGTTAATCTAGGGCCAATCCTTTGGTCGGCCCTAGGTTTTTTTATTCTGTTCTCGTGAGCCATTTATGACGCTCTCAACTTGGATTACTTTCTCCCGTTTATTGGGGGTGCCTTTTTTACTGTATTTCCTGTCAGACCCCACGCCGAGGTTGCGATGGATCTCCTTGGTGATTTTTTTGGTGGCGGCAGGAACGGATTGGTTAGATGGCTATTTAGCTCGAAAACTGGATCAAGTGACGGAGTTGGGGAAGTTTCTCGATCCGTTAGTTGATAAGTTATTGGTTTTGGCTCCCTTGATGTCCCTGGTGGAACTGGGACAGTTGCCTGCTTGGGGGGTATTTTTGATTTTGTTTAGGGAATTGGCGATCGCCGGATGGCGCATCAATCCCGCTTTAACGGGGAATGCAGCGATCGCCGGTGCCAATCTATGGGGGAAGTTAAAAACCGTCAGTCAAATCCTGGCGATCGCTCTGTTGATTTCGCCCCTGCCTGGGGAATGGTCCGCGATCGCCTTAGTTGCCTTCTGGATTTCTGTGGCCCTGACCTGGATTTCTGGTGTGATTTACCTCTGGCCTCAACCGAGTGACTCTTAATCCTTAATCATGTTTTAATGCGGGGGAATTTTATTCCTATATTCCTATAGATATAGATCCAGTGAGCAAAAATGGAACAAGGTCTGCCCTGATTCCATCAATCTGTTCAACTCTGTTCAAACGAGTCCAGGGCGATCGAGACCCGATCTATCGGATAGGGAAACGATCTATCGAGAGAGGGATTAGCTTTATTTTGATCATCGCTAAACTAAGGAATAAATTCAGCCGATGCAAGTGGCAGTTCGATATTTTCCTCCCATCGAATGACCCAACGCTTCCTGCAATGGCACGTTACAACATCCCTTGAAAGTTGCTCCCCCACAGGGGATGCTATCTAAGATAGGCAGGGGACTGGGCATTTGGAGGTGTGCTCTGTCATCGATTTCTAACCCCATTAGGATAGACTTGACAGTTTCCCAAAATAAAGTTTAACCTGTACTGGTTGAGCGCGTTAAAAAGGCAACCTATTTAAGCTGGTATCTTGTGTTGTTTGGGTATTTCATTCGCTTCTTTGAGGGTCGGCTCGTTTGCGTGATTCCCCACGTCTGGGAACTTGACCCCATTAAGCTCACCATACCCTGCAAGCCCCGATTTCCGCTTGTACTACAGCAGCAGATATTTACAATCTGTTAGTAATCCTGTTTTTTAGGGCTGTCCTAAGTTGGCCGCACCCAGTAGTTGAGACCGAACTCAACACCTTAACCTGTGACAGGTCTAGCTTTGTAAAGCCTGAATCCCCCTGACACAGTACAAGCAACAGTGATAATGGAGAAATTTTAAATGTTAAAACGACTTTTAACCGCGAGTTCCGTACTGGTATTGCTGCTGATCGGAATGACACCGGCAGCGATCGCACAAACCCAGGAAAGAACGCAACAGAGTCCGATTGAAATTTTGGCTCAAGCTCAAATTAGTGACGAGGAACTGGATAAGTTTTCCCTGGCGATTTTCCAAATGTTGACGATTGAGCAACAGTTTCAAGAAAGAATAGTACAAACCATCGAAGGTCAAGGATTTAGTCAAGAACGGTTTGCAGAAATTTATCAAGCAACCGTTCAAGCACAAGAGAATCCTGCTGCTCAAGCTGAACTCAATATTTCTCCAGAAGAACAGCAAAAATTTGCTCAAATCATGGAAGAAGGAAAGCAAATTCAAGAGGAGTCCCAGGCGAGACAAGAGCAGGCGATCGCCAGTCTCGGACTCAATATGGACCGCCTGAATGAAATCGGGAGTGCTATTCAACAAAATCCCGAACTTCAACAAGAAGTCAGAACCCGCTTAGAACAACTCATGGAGCCATAAAATGCTCGGCGTATATAGACTGAGTTATGATTAATAATTCGGTAAGAGAGGTGTATTTGTTACACCTCTATTTTTTTATTTATTCCCCGTTCGTAGTAACGACTTCAGTCGTTATCTCCGGTGTTCGTAGTAACGACTTCAGTCGTTATCTCCGGTGTTCGTAGTAACAACTTCAGTCGTTACTTCCAGTAGCCACAACCGGCATTGTTAAAAACTCCTTTAAATTCTCGCCAGTTTACGGGAGCATCTCATACGGAATCCGGTTCTAAAAGGTCTATAAAAACCCACACCCTTAAGGGTGGGGCTACACAGACGAAGCCCGCCTGCGCGGGCTGAAGAGAAAACAGACTTTTGACAAGCGGATTTGGTATCAATTTCGCCTCAAAGGGGAATTTATACGTCTTGCTCCCCCTTCCCTCGTAGGGAAGGGGGCCTGGGGGGTTAGGTCTCTTTGCCAAATTGAAATGCTCCCCCAGTTTACAGTTTACTCGATACTCCGAACCCGGAAACGACTGAAGTCGTTACTACGAACTTAAGAAAGAAACGACTGAAGTCGTTACTACAAACTTAAGAAAATAACGACTGAAGTCGTTACTACGAACTTAAGAAAATAACGACTGAAGTCGTTACTACGAACGTCAGAAACTAAGAATTAAGCGAGGGTTTTGATAATTTCATCATCTACCGAAAAGTCTGTTTTTGCTTTGTCTGAATCTTTGGCTAAATAATCATTTTGAAAAGAATCTTTTAACCCGGAAACTAGGTCAAATTTGGGTTGCCAATTCAAGTCTTGCATGGCTTTATGGACATCAGCAAAGAATTGTTGGACCCGCATGGGAAAGGCTTTGCGTTTGCCAAAATCAAATTGTTTGGGGTCGTAATGGATCAGCTTTACATCCGATTTTCCGGCGGCTTCTGCACAGGCGCGGGCTAATCCGTCAAAGGTGACATATCGATCGCCGGAAATATTATAAATCTGCCCGATCGCCTTTTCATTACCCAGGACGGCTGCCATTGCATTGGCTAAATCGTAACAGTGTCCGAGTTGGGTAATGTGAAACCCATTTCCAGGAATCGGGATGGGGCGATCGCGCACGATCCGGTCAAAAAACCACCCTTCTAAGGGATTATAATTCTGGGGCCCATAAATATAGGTGGGACGAATGGATGTAAACGGTAATCCCTGCTGAGATAAATAGGTTTCCGTATCGTTTTTGCCTTTATGCCGACTCTTCGGGTCAACGGCATCCCCTTCTCGATGGGGCATTTGGTCGGACTTGAGATAGACCCCTGCCGAACTCATATATACAAAATGTTTAATTTTGCCGTTAAACAAATCAGCCAGGGGTTTGGTGTCGCTGAGTTCCCGTCCGTTATTGTCGAAAATGGCATCAAATTGTTCGGAGGCGAGTTTCTCTTTGAGTTGAGATTCATCGGTGCGATCGCCGTGAATTTGCTCGACTCCCTCCACAGGGGCGGGTTTATTGCCGCGATTGAAAAGAACAACAGAATGCCCTTGTTCAACTAAAATTTTAGTGAGATAAACCCCGATAAACCGGGTGCCGCCCATCATTAATATCCGCATGATTGTTACTCTTTTTTGTTGTCAAGGCTTATTGTACCGTAGAAGGACACTGACCTTTTTTTGTTTGCAGTCGTCCTACAATCCCAACAGGGTAACGGCAATATTCCCGGAAAAGCAGACATCGACATCGGTACCGGGGGTGCGATCGCGTAAGCTGTAAACCCCTTCATAATAGTAATACTCGTCTTCGATGCGATATTTAACCGGCAAGGGTTGAGTTGAGGGTTGACAAAATACAATTTTTGGGTCCGGTTCGTCGGGTTCGAGAAAGGGGAGATTCACGTTCCAAAAGGTGCCGGGTTCAAGCGGGCGATCGAATAATTCCTGCAAGACGGCGATCGCCAATTGGGTGGTCCGTTCCCACTCCACCAGGCGTCCGCCTTTGCGATATTGGGAAATGGCGATGGCGGGAATGCCGTGGATGGCAGCTTCTCGGACTGCGGCAACGGTTCCCGAGAGGTAAACATCGATGCCGAGATTACCGCCATTGTTGATCCCAGAGAGGACCCAAGCGGCATCGGGACAGAGACAAGACAGGGCGATGCGCGTACAATCGGCAGGGGTTCCACCGATCGCATATTCGGTTGGGGACCGGCGATCGACGTGAATGGGGCGATCGGTAATCACCTGATGACCACATCCCGATAATCCCTCTCGGGGGGCCACCATCATGGTTTTGCGATCGCCCACGGCATTCAGAAGGGCTTGAATACCAGGGGCCTCTATTCCATCGTCGTTGGTTAAAATCAGGGTCATTAATTTTTTCCTCGGGTTCGTTTCCAGCGCGGCGATCGCCATCAACTTTCTAGGATACCTGCAATTGCAGCCCAAGGCTTTCACGCTCAAGTTTAAGGTGGGAGTCTTTTCTGTTTATCCCTAATAAGGTCAGTCGCTTCAAGGTTAAAAACCGGGTTTCTTCACCAAGAAATACCCAATTAGCAAGCATTCGGGTACCCCAACCCGGTGGCTTGTCCAATTATTTAATAGATACCCGGATGCCCTATGCTTAAAACGTTCGGCTTAATTAACCAATTTTGTGTTCTATTTAGCGGCGGTTAGATCCGAAAAAGGGATAGACTTAATCAGCTAACTTTAATCACTTTTTTTGAAGTCTTCTCTTATTCTTTTCCATTCACTCCAGGCCCCACCATCAGTGTTGACAAATATGCCATCTGCTCAAACCCTCCTAAGCCAGCTCCCGTATTTGAGTGATGAGACTCTAAAACGCGACTATCTCAACCGCTTGCAATGGACTGATTCCATTGCGAATATGCTGGCAAAGGTGACCGATCGCGCGGCAGCCATTCGGATGGTGAAATTAGGCTTTGAAATTGATTTGAAACTGGGGACAAAACTAGCGGGGTCGGTTCAAACTCGGTTTCAGGAGGAAGGATTAGAATTGCTCGATCGCCAGGTATTGCCACCCAAGCTCAAGATCCGAATGTTTGGAATCAGTGGTTCTAATTATGCAATTCCCTATTTAGAACAAGCTTTAAATGAGCCGGATTATCGGATCAGAGAAAATGCGGTAGAAGCGTTAGGGGCGATCGCCTCATTAGCGGTGGTATTTCCCCTGATTCAAGGGATGCAGGATAAAATGCCCAGCATTCGCCAAAAATCCGCAGAAATTCTGGGGAATTTGGGGTACAATACGGGAATTGATGCGCTGATTTTAGCCTTAGAAGACTCGGATCGCACGGTGCCCTTAAGTGCGGCGGAAGCTCTGGGAAAAATTGCCACGCCAGTGGCGATTACGGCGCTTAAACGGGTGTTTTATAAGCAAGATTATTCGCCTACCTGGTGGAGTGTGGCGATCGCCTTGGGGAAACTGGGCGATCGGCGAGCCATTGATACTCTTTTGGCTGCATTAAATCATTCTGCCACCAATACCCGAATTGCAGCAGCGGATGCCTTAGGAGAAATTGGCAATGAAGAAACCATTGCGGCATTGCTGAATACGCTAGGCGACTCTCACGAATTTGTTCGCACTCGCGCCGCCTATGGATTAGCTAAAATTGGTCAAGATCCAGTGGTTGAACAACTGATTTTGGCATTAAATCATCCCCGATATTTAGTCCGAGAAAGTGCAGCGATCGCCCTGGGGGAAATTGGCACGACTGCGGCGGAAAATGCCCTCACTGCCGCCTTAACGGACCCGAATGAATGGGTGAAACTCCGCGCCCAACAAGGGTTGGATCGCATCCATGCCGCGATGATTGCTCCCGCCTGTGGGAACGACCAAAACTCAGCGATCGAGCTATCTAAACCCCTAGATGAAATCCTCGAAAATTTGTCAGATAATTCTAGCTTTGTTCGGGAAAAAGCAGCTAAAATATTAGGCCAAATTGGCTCCGATCGCGCCGTAGAATCTTTGCTAAATGTCGCTTTAACGGATAATACTTATTCTGTGCGAAAAACGGCAATAGAGGCATTAGGAAACCTGGGTACTTCTGTAGCAGTCGAAGCATTAATCTATACCTTGAATGCAGGAAATAGCTTGGTGCGTCAACAGGTGGCGGAAGTGTTAGCCCAGGTCGGCAAAGGAGAAATTGTGCCGCTGTTGTGGGAGGATTTATTCACCACGGGAGATTTATATTTATTGGATGCGATCGCCTCTATTCAAGGACGCTGTGGGTATTACAGTCCCTCCTATCTTCACAAGCATTCCACTTAGAAACAGCCAGTCCTGAATCGTTGAAAAATTGGGCGCACAGGGTAGTGCGCCATCACCGTTTCAGGTAGGGGTTTGGTCTCCAAACCCTCCTCCAAACTAATTTATAACCCAGTATAGTTGCGAAGGGCCGTGTGAGTTTTTAACCCCACAACACCATCCGCTTCTAAACCGTAGTCTTTTTGGAACTGTTTGATAGCCGCTTCAGTTTCTTCATTAAAAACCCCATTCATTTTCTGATAATCGAAGTATTTTAATGAGCTTAACTGCCGCTGAACTCTTAAAACCGTTCCGCCAGTAGTTCCGAGTCGGACCGTTGGCTGAGTTTTCGGTTCTGGAGTTTGAGGATAGTCTTTTTCAAGGGCAGCTTTCGTTTGTGGACCGACAATTCCATCGGGAGTTAATCCATTTTTTTCTTGAAACTCCATGACGGCGTGTTTGGTAAAGTCGCCATAGTAACCGGATTTTTCCGGGGTAAAATAGCCCAGTTCCTGCAAACGATATTGCAGTTGGGTAATTTCTGCACCGGCATCTCCAGGACGAATCAGCGCTACTGCGGGAGAACCCATCGCCAGGAAGGAGGTGACAGCACCCAGGGCAAATGCTCCGATCCGTTTTCCCCAGCCTTTTTTAGGCCAGTTGACCTGGACTGAGGGGATTTCTAAGGGTTGATTATAGGCTTCAGCAAGATGGATGTATGCAAGAGACTCCATTGCGTTAACTCCTCGGGTAGATCTACCAAGATTTTAATCGCGATCGCCTCCTTTTGGGATGCCCTGAGTTGAAAATTTTTCTTAAGGAAACAGGATGGGGGAGATGGGGAGGATGAGGTTCCTGTTTGTAGTAACGACTTCAGTCGTTACCGCGTGACTTGGCGTCAGCTTTCGTCACGCGCTCAAAGTAGGCGATCGCTCCAGTCTCCAAACAGGTGCTGAATCCCAGAAGGGTAACTGTCATGGCGGATGCCATGACAGAAAGCAACGACTGAAGTCGTTACTACAAACATGGACCCCATCTCCCCTATCTTTTAACTTAAATAAGGCTGCAAATACGCCAATAATAGTTTTTTAATTTCCTTTGTGACTCGATACTGAAATGTTTCATCTCGGCTGAGGGAGAGTCTCCGCAAATTGCGGACTGCTTCTACGACAACCAGTGCGATGAGTTCGCAGGTGGATGGGTCGAGGTTAGGCGCTTTTAATCGATAAAACTCTGCTAATTTACCGGCAAATTGAGCACATAAATCGGCATCCATGTCTTGCACTTCTTGACAAGCGGCGCGGGACGTGAAAAAAACGGCTCGATACCCGGGATGTGCCGTGATTAATTCATCAAATGCACTCATTACTCGATCAATATAAACCTCTAGGGGTAAGGTTGCCATTTCTAGGGAATGTAACTGAAAAAACATTTCATGCATTTGCTCCAGATAGCGCGTCGCGAGTGCTTTGAGAATGGATTCTTTATCGGGAAAAAAGCGATACAGGGATCCAATCGAGGTCCCGGCGCGGGCGGCGATCGCATTGGTGGTGGCCCCCTCATATCCGACTTCGGCAAATAATCCCTCTGCGGCATCGAGAATCTGATTGACTCGCTTAATCGCCCGCATCTGCTGCGGTTGACGCCTCATCCCTTCTACTTTTGAGAATTCTTCTTCCATTTTTCCCCCTAGAGCATTGACAAACATGAGCAGTTACTCGTATATTATAAACATGAGCATCAACTCGCGTGTTCACAGGCATCGCCAACCCGTGGCAGGAACCCCCACTAGATAGGGATTTCACCCCAGGCGATCGCGCAGCAAGTGTCCCAGGAGTTAGAGTCGGCATCTGTCCAGATACTGACTTTCCCAAACCTGAGTAATTTTTGCGGTTGCCATTTAAAGAACAAAAGCCTGAATTGCCCACGGATATAAAAATTAACCGGATTGAGTTTACCCCAAATCTCGATAACTCGGACTCAACTTTACCCATTCTTACCCAATTTCCAATAGAGGACATTCATCCTCCACCCACTGAATCGGTAAAATTCTCCAGATTTTTTCAAAAATTTAGCTCTGCAAGAAGCAAAATATTACTCATGAATTATTCAAGTTAACCGTTAGTAAAAAGAAATAAAAACTCTACTGTTTCCAAAGACAAATTTAAAAAAAATAATGGAGAACCAAGGATGATTGATCGCTTAGAAAATATGGACGGGCTGAACTTGTCGCTCCCCGTTTCCCAGTCCGGAGCAATTGCCCAACCCACTCGCAAGAAGTCGGATAAATCCAGACGAAAATTACCGCTATCTTGGCTTAAAAAAAGCGTAGGATTCATGATGTTGTTCGCGGCGATCGCAGGGATTGGGACCGTGGGAGCCATGCGGTTGAATCCTCAAGCCGAAACCGAAGAAGCCACCCCGACTGAGGTACAACCAGCGGGACTACCCGTGCGAGTGGTTCCGGCGCAGTCGGCCCCCATTCAAGCCTGGGTGTTTAGTGATGGGTTTGCCTCTGCCGTGCGAAGTAAGCACCTCACTTTTGAAGTGCCGGGAACGATTACTTATATCAAAAAAATAGAAGGGCGAGATTTGCGAGAAGGCGATCGCGTGCGGGAAGGGGAATTACTCGCCAAAGTAGACGATCGCAAACTCGCGGCAGACATCACCCAAGCTCAAGCCGGAACCGCTGAAGCCCAAACCCAGCGCAGTGTTGCCGTGGCTAACCTCGAACAAGCTAGAGCCAATCTCCAACAGGCAAAAGCCGGAGTGGAACAAAACCAAGCCTTGTTAGAACAGTCCCGCTCTAAAGTGGAACAAGCGCGAGCGAATCTGGCACAAATCCAATCCCGAGTGCAACAAGCCCAAGTGGGGGTGCAACAAGCCGAAGCCAAAGTGGAACAAGCTCAAGCCAACGTCGCCCAAACTCAAGCGCGACAGGGACAAAGCCTCGCTAATTTAGCCCGTTCCCAGGCCAATCTCCAAAAAGCCCAAGCCGACCTCGACCTCGCCATCAAAGAACAGGAGCGACGTCTAACATTATATCAAGAAGGGGTAATTTCTCAAAGCGATTTGGATGTTTATACGAATCGACGCCAAAACGCTGAATCTGGCTTGAATGCCGCCCAAAATGAAGTGAAAGCCGCCGAGCAAGAAGTCGAAGCCGCCAACAGTCAAATTATCGCCGCTCAAAAAGAAGTGGAAGCCGCCAAAAGCCAAGTGAGCGCCGCCCTCCAGGATGTAGAAGTGGCGAAAAGCCAAGTCACTGCTGGGGAACAAGAAATTGCCGTCGCTCAAAGTCAAGTCACCGTCGCTCACAGTCAAATCAGCGCTGCCGAAAGCCAAGTCAAGGCAGTAGCCGGACAAGTTCAGTCCGCACAAGCTCAAATTTATTCGGCAGATGCGGGGATTGCCTCGGCTCAAACCCAGGTGACCCGGGCGGATGTCAACTTGGAAGATAGTGCGATTTATGCCCCATTTGATGGCGTTTTGGCCTATCTGAATATCACCGAGGGAGATTATTGGTCACCTCAGCGGGTCCAAGCGAGTGGGGAATATCAGAACATTGTCGAACGAGTGCCGATGATTATCATTGATCCAGGGGAATTTGAGGTCAATGTAGAACTCCCCGCGTTTGAAGGCGATCGGGTGAGACCGGGACAACGGGTTTATATTGTTTTGGATGAAGATATGAGTGCTGCATCTGCGGGACAAATGACCAGCGATCAACTGACGAAACTCGCTAGAGCAGAGGGACAGGTGTTTTCCGTCAGTCCTTCGGTGACACCGGGAGGGCGAGCGATGTCTGTTACGATGCGAATTAAGCAAGGGAGTGAGAATCTGCGGCATGGGTCCCGAGTGTCGGCATGGATTGCGGTGGAGGAAAATCCCAATGCCACTATTGCACCGTTTGAAGCGTTTGTTTTTCGCGATCGCCAACCTCATGTATTTGTGGTTAACCCGGAAACGGGAAGGGTGGAACAACGGGAAATTACCCTTGGTATTGAAGGAATTTCTACCCGGGAAATTGTTGAAGGGGTTAACCCCGGAGAGTTACTGGTAACGGAAGGGAGTAATCGGTTGGTGGATGGTGCGCCGGTGGAGATTGTGGAAGGTTTGGATTGACGCCGGTTCTCACCTTTGGATGGCGGAACCCCACCCTAGCCCTCCCCTTGCTAAGGGGAGGGGACTGGAGGTTTCTCACCTTTGGATGCCGGAACCCCACCCTAGCCCTCCCCTTGCTAAGGGGAGGGGACTGGAGGTTTCTCACCTTTGGATGGCGGAACCCCACCCTAGCCCTCCCCTTAGCAAGGGGAGGGGACTGGAGGTTTCTCACTTTTGGATGGCGGAACCCCACCCTAGCCCTCCCCTTGCTAAGGGGAGGGGACTGGAGGGATTGAAATGACAGACTAACCTATTTAAGTATAAAAACTATCATGACAAATACCCTTTTACCACCGCAACCGCCTGAAGATGACGACTCCCAACAACATGAGATTCCTGATGTTCGGAAGGCATCTCCGGTGACCAAATTCTTCTTTTTAAAGCCAGTATTTGGGATTTTGCTGTGTTTATTACTGTTGATTGGCGGGTTGATTGGTGCCGCTTCGATGGTGAAGGAAGGGGATCCGGATATTAATGTAGCGATCGCCAGTATTGAAACAATATGGCCCGGTGCAGACCCTGAAACCATTGAAAATCAGATTACGGACAAAATTGAAAAAGAGCTTAAATCCCTGAAGGGGTTAAAAGAAATTAGTAGTGCCTCCTATGATGGGCGATCGCGAATTGTCGTTGAATTTCGCGCAGAAGCGCCCGTTAATGAGTCGATCGCCTTGCTGCGCGCTCAAGTCGATGAAGCAAAACCGGAACTCCCCCGGGATGCGGAACAGCCGAAAGTCGAACAAATCTCCGTCCAAGATACGCCTGTTCTCACGATTGGCTTATTTGGGAATCTTGATATGGCGGTGTTGAGTCGCGCTGGGGAAGATATCAAAGATATTTTAGAAAAAGTTCCCAACGTGCGAAAGGTGGACCTGGGGGGAGAACGTAAAGAAGTCATTCATGTGCAGTTAATTCCTTCACGCCTGACGACTCTGGGGATTTCTCCTACCCAAGTCAGCAGCGCGATTCAACAAGGCAATATTGATATGCCTTGGGAACAGGTGGAGAGCGATCGCATTGGTACTCAAGTGCGATTATATGGCCGATTTCGCTCCGTGGAAGACCTCCAAGATTTGCCTGTAGCGCGGTTAGGTGGGTCCGATGGTCGAGTGGTTCGTCTCAAAGAAATTGCCGAAGTGCGACGGGATTTAGAACGAGAAAAAAATCGCGCTTTTCTTAGTTGGAATGGCGGGGAATTTGAACCCGTGATTAACGTTGATGTGGTCAAAGTTCCTGGGTCCGATACGATTAAAGTCGTCGAAGACTCCATTGCTGCTTTAGATTTAGCGCAACAGAACCCCAATCTCTGGCCTTATGGCCTAGAATACCGCGTCATCAACTCCGACGCCGAAATCATCACAGAAGACTTACTGCGCCTGTTTAATAACTGCTGGCAAGGAATTCTTGTGGTATTTGTCATCCTGTTTTTTGCCCTGAGTTGGCGGGAAGCGTTAATTGCTGGATTGTCCATTCCCCTGACCTTTATTGGGGCGACTGCCATTCTCTGGATCGGCGGTCAAACCCTGAATACAATGGTCACCATCGGCATGATTTTGGCCTTGGGTTTGCTCGTTGATGTTTACATTTTGATGATGGAAGGATTGCACGAAGGCATTTTCGTGCGCGGACTCACCTTTAATCAAGCCGCCCTCTCCACGGTCAAAACCTACGCTTTACCCGCCTTTTCCGGCCAGTTGACCACCATTTTAGCAATGGCCCCGTTAATGGCAATTAGCGGGACAATGGGTAAATTTATTAGATTTATTCCCATTAGTGCCATTACTTGTCTGATTCTCAGCTATATTATTGCTTTATTCATTGACGTTCCTCTCTCTCGATTTTTACTCGGAAATGTCAAGGGTCATGGCAAAAAAACCTTTATTGACCGCCTCAACGAATCCACCGCCCAACGCTATGCAAAATGGAGTTTAAAAACCACAGTTCGTAACAAAACTACCGCCCGATTGTGGGTTTTGGGTGCAGTCAGTTTATTTGTCTGTACTCTAATTTTAGTGGGAAATGTTCCGGGGACCTTATTTCCTAACTCGGACAATCTGAAAATGAGTATCAATGTGGAACTACCGCCTACCACAACCCTGGATACATCCCAACAGGTGGCAGACGAAATCGGAGAAGTGCTGCGCCAAAAAGACTACCTCAGCAACACGATTAAATTCGTGGGACAGCGAAGTAATTTGGTGACTGAAAGTGGGATGAAACCGAATCAAGGGAACTATTTGCTTGGGTTTTCCGCTATGTTTACACCGAAAACCGAACGTGAACTTTATTCCTTTGAATACGATCGCCTATTGCGCCAGGAATTAGACCAACTGATTCGCAAATATCCCGGGGCCTCCCTGGTGGTCAATACCGAAAGTACCGGGGAAGGGGGAGACCCGATCGCCATTCAAATTCAGGGCCGGGATATGACCGAATTGCGCCGGATTTCGGGGGAAGTGCAATTGGCACTGCGCCAAATTCCTGGCACAACCGATGTGCGAGATGACCTCGGGGCCTTGCGTCCGGATATCAAGTTTCGACCCCGACGGGAAGCGATGAATTTTTATGGCTTAAATGCCGAGGATTTGGCGCAGCAAGGCCGCTATACCATGACCGACAACGAAATCGGCAGTTTCCCCATTGGCGGCGGGGAGGAAGACCTAGAAATCAGGCTGAGTATGGCTTGGCCCTCGCGTGGGGGTGCCGTCGGTGGTCCGACGCGCCAGGACGAACTCCAGACGATTCGCTTATTTGCAGGCGATCGCACCTTGTCTGCCGCTCAAGTGCTAGAATCGGAATTCGGGGAAGCGCCCTTATCCATTGTTCACCAAGATACTCAGCGCACCGTCACGGTTTTGGCAAAAACAGACAACCGGACTGTGGGAGAAATTTTAGCAGATGTACAGCCGAAAATTGATGAAATGCGCCGTCAATGGCCCCAAGGATATGACTATACATTTGCCGGAGAAGCACAGACTCAGAGTGAGACCTTTGGTTCAGCGCAACAAATGGCCGGAGTGGCGATTTTCCTAGTGTTTGCGGTGTTGGTGATTCAGTTTGGATCATTTACCCAACCGTTTATTATTATGCTGACGATTCCCTTTGGGTTAATTGGCACGTTTGGCGGGTTTTTCTTAGCTTGGATTCCGATTTCGTTTCCGGCAGTAATTGGGATTATTTCCTTAGTGGGAATTGTGGTGAATAATGCGATCGTCATGGTGGAAACTATGAATACCTATCGCGATCGCGGCATGACGATTCAAATGGCAGCGGTTCAAGGTGCTGCCGATCGCCTCCGTCCGGTCTTATCCACCAGTTTAACTACCATTGGTGGAGTTGTTCCCTTGGCATTTAGTGACCCGGTGTGGTTTCCCCTTTGTGCGGCGATCGGTTTTGGGTTAACTGCTTCGACAGCGATCGCCTTACTGGTAGTTCCGGCATTATATTTACTGCTCACCCCAAAACCCTCGGTGGCAGCAGAACATTTGGAATAAAGGCGCAAATATAGCAACCCCTCATCCGGTTATCCACGACTTCCGTAATATTTAACATGAACCCCGACATAATGTAGAGGCGATTCGCGAATCGCCTCTACATTATTATTTAAGCAAGTGTAGCAAGTGTAGGGTGGGCACTGCCCACCGACATTAAGGTGGGCAGTGCCCACCCTACAATTGACTCCCATCATCCGATTATCCCGGAATTCCGCAATATTTAACATGAACCCCGAAATAATGTAGAGGCGATTCGCGAATCGCCTCTACATTATTATTTATGGTGGATTCTCAAAATCTGCGTAAGTCCGGTTATCATATCCTTCGATTCCCTTGAGGCGCGATTCCCCAATCAAAAAGTAGACGAATCAAAGCGTCCTGATCTGGATAAAATGCAACAGAACTCCCGAATGTTTTAAAGGTACTGTGGAAGGATTTCTGAATCTCAACAAACCCCCTGGCATGACCTCTCATGACTGCGTATCCCGGATTCGCAGACTGTTGCGAACCAAGCGGGTGGGACATGGTGGCACCTTAGATCCCGCAGCAACGGGAGTCTTACCGATCGCCGTGGGTAAGGCAACGCGCCTGCTGCAATACCTGCGTCAAGATAAAGCGTATCAAGCAACCGTGCGTCTGGGGGTCACCACCACCACCGATGATTTAGAAGGGGAAACCGTCACCTCGGCAGCAGTTCCCCAACTCACCCGGGAACAGGTTGAGGCGCAATTACCGCAATTTCTGGGGAAAATTACCCAAATTCCCCCTGCCTACAGTGCGATTCAGGTGCAAGGGAAGCGGTTGTATGACTTAGCAAGAGCAGGGGAAACCGTCGAAGTGCCGAGTCGCGTGGTAGAGGTCCATAATATCCAGGTGTTGGAGTGGCGAGAGGGGGATTTTCCAGAAATCGACCTGGCGATCGCCTGTGGACCTGGGACCTATATCCGGGCGATCGCCCGGGACCTCGGTGCAGTTTTGGAAACTGGCGGAACCCTCGCACATCTCACCCGCACCGAAAGCTGTGGGTTACCCCTGAAGGAGAGTTTAACCTTTGAAGACATCGAAACTCAAACCAGTCAAGGGACATTTCAACTCATCCCACCGGATAAGGTGTTAGCCCATTTAAGTCAGATTCCTTTAAATTCTACTGATGGCCGTCGCTGGTGCCAAGGTCAGCGGATTCCTCTAAAGGAGTTAGGGGAAAGTGTGTCACCCCTGCGTATTTATGCAGAAGATGGCACTTTTTTGGGGATGAGCGAGATTGAATCATCCGATGACGACTGGGTGTTAGTGCCGAAAATGGTGTTTGAGCCGGATTTTGGGAAAGATGAAATAACCCGTTTGTCCTAACGAGTTTAGGGGTGATTTGGGGAGTTAGTTATTTCTCACACCGGATGCCTAGTATTTTGATTAGGCATTCCCAGGCCGAGCCTGGAAATGCCTGAAACGACTGAAGTCGTTACTACAAACAGGGGAGAAATACTTCATTTCTCTCGTTCGTAGTAACGACTTCAGTCGTTCTCCCCCTGAAATAATAATTAATTATACGGGAATTTTCTATCGTCTAAAATCTAAAACATTAGAGCCTTGATTGGGGCGATCGAGTCCTGATTTAACCCAGTGAATACAGGCTTGTTCTGATTTGAAGATTTTAGGCGCGGCGACATTTTGTAAATTATCGGGCTTATAATGGTCATAAAAAAACTTGTCGGCCATTTGATAAATAATAATTAAATTTTCGCGATAAGTATAGCGACGTTTAAACATA
Source organism: Oscillatoria sp. HE19RPO (assembly GCF_024220515.1). GTDB lineage: Bacteria > Cyanobacteriota > Cyanobacteriia > Cyanobacteriales > Laspinemataceae > Laspinema. The sequence continues at coordinate 8,757 of NZ_JAMXOT010000134.1, read as the reverse complement.
TCCAGAGTTTCTTCGACATCAGAATGAAGATCCAGATGTTCTTTGGCGATCGCAATAATCCCTTCGAGGCTACTGGAATGAATTCCGGCGGGATTATGGGCTTTATGGAGGTTCCCCCGATGTCCTAATTCGGAGAGTAAGTGATAGGAATAGATTCGGTCCGTATCAACGGTGCCAAACACATAAGGAATGATCAAGTGACCGCAATCGGCGATGGAATATTCGTAAAGTAAACGAGTCATGATGTTGGGGTCAGTCAGGTTGGGTTTAGTCGGATTGGCTAACCCAAATTTTATCACCTTGGGGAGATGGGGAGGATTGGGAGGATGGGGAGGATTGGGAAGATGGGGAGGATTGGGGAGATAGTTTGTAGTAACGACTTCAGTCGTTGCTCTCGTGTCACTGCGGAAGCCGTGACACGCAAAATTGGTGGCTGAAGTGCCTGCTTGGGGACTGGAGGCAGAGCATCCAAAGGGGCGTGACGTAAGCGGTAGCTTACGTCACGCGGTAACGACTGAAGTCGTTACTACGAACATCTCCCCCATCTCCCCTATCTCCCCCATCTCCCCCATCTCCCCCATCTCCCCTACCGAGATAATTTAACTAGGGCATCTTTGACGGATTCAGGTAAGCGGCGCATGATGCGGCCTTTTTCGATATCCACGGTGACTAGAGTAACCACTCCGGTGAGGTACAACTCTTGTCCATTGAGGGACTGAATCTGATATTCCCAATTGAGGCGGACCCCATCCATTTCTAGCATCCGGGTTCGGACAACGGCTTCGGTGCCGAGTTTCATGGGTTTGTGGTAGCGCAAGGCTAACTCCACCACGGGTAAATCGCACCCCAGGGCGACTAAATCGGCAAAATTGACCCCGATCGCCCGCAAGGATTCGACTCGCGCCTCTTCCATCCAGATTAAGTAGGTGCCATGCCAAACGATCCCCGCATAGTCCGTATGATGGGGATAAGCCCGGACGGGGTACTCAAACCATCCTTCCGGGGATTTTTCGCCAAGACGGGCGATCGCCTGGGTGGGGGGGAGTTGGGGTTGTGTCTCTTTTTCCTCAGCCATGTTACAAATCGATCCAAAACTCTACATTTCTACAAATTTTCAGTAAGTAATAAGTCTTACATTATTAAAGATGAAATCCCTAAATCGAGCAATCTCTGGGGTCGTTGACCTCGACCCATAGAGCGTTCCCCGAAACGGAATCCATTCAGGGATTCATCCCTACATAGTATGCTGTTGTAGCCAGGAGCTAAACTTATGATCCAAAAAATATTAGTGGCAGTGGCCGGACGAGGACTCTGTGAAGAGATGGTTAAGATGTTGATGGACATCCCCTCGTTTCAAACTGCCTCAGTGACGGTCCTGCACGTGGTGGCCCCAGAAGTCACCGCTGATGCCATGTCGGATAAGTTGGCAGAAGGTGGCAAAATCCTCGCTGATGCGGTCAAATTTTTGAACATCGACCCGAGCAAAGTCAATCCCCGTTTGAAGCAGGGAGACCCAAAAAGCGTGGTTTGTGAAGTGGCCGAGGAAGAAAATGCCGACCTGATTGTGATGGGGTCCCGGGCCTTGGGACGTTTGCAAGCGATTTTAGAAGGATCCGTGAGTCAGTACGTCTTCCAGCTTGCTTCCCGTCCGATGTTGCTGGTCAAAGATGATGTGTACGTTAAGAAAATCCGGCGCGTGATCGTGGCCGTGGATAAATCGGACTCCGCCAAGCAGTGCCTGGATTTGGCCCTGATGATGGTCAAAGATATTGATGGGGGACAGTTGGAGTTGGTCCATGTGGCTTCAAAAGCCGTGGACAACCCGGAACAGGACCCGGTATTAGCCGCAGCGGTGGCGCAGGCGAAGAAATATGGCGTTTCCTATCGCTGCCACACCCCAACTGGCAAAGCGGGAGAAGAAATCTGTCGTTTGGCGGATGATTTGAATGCGGATTTGGTGATGTTGGGGTCTCCCGATCGCCGTCCGAACATTGCTAAAAGCTTTGTGGACCTCGATCGCCTCTTAGGAGGGTCTCTCTCCGACTATGTACGGGTTTATGCCAACTGTCCGGTGTTATTAGGTCGGACTTCGACCTAAGCCCAAATCCGGTTGCTCAAGGTCTGTAAAAGCCCGCACCCGTGCATGGTGGAGGCTCACAGGACGAAGCGGTGCCTGCGCGGGCTAAAAGCGAAAACCTACTTTGACCAACCGGATTTGGTATAAGCCCCAATCCGGTTAAAAACAGTCCGTTTTCTCAATAGCCTGCGGAGGCAGGCTTTGTTTGTATAGCCCCACCCTTGAGGGTGCGGGTTTTTTTATGAGATTCGGACGAAAAAAGGTGTCAAAACGCAATGTTTGACACCTTTTATAAGGAGACTCTCCCCGGGAAAGGATGCGATCGCATCCCTTTCCGGCAAAGGTCGGAGTTAGAACTTGAAGAAAGCACCCGGAACGGTTCCGAGTGCCAGACAAAGCCGCTGGTTAATTTAGCTCTGTTTGCCTTTGCTGGCGGTTTGAATGTAGAGGATCAACAGAAACACGGCTGGGACGAGCACAAACAGAAGGCTGGCCACAAATCCTAGGTCGTTAACTTGCATAGAACCCCACTATTTTTTCAATCTTAAAATTCAATAAGATCAGAATATCATTATTGCTTGATTACGGTGAGGGTGATTTGCCTAAATTCTTTAAACCCACATCCTCGGTCAGGGGACCCTATATTCTGGGCGGGGGTTAGGGCTTGGTTTTGACGCTCACCGGCCCATTCACCAGGGTTTGACAAGCCAAACGATAGCTGGGGGGCTTTTTCTTGAGTTTTTGATTTTCTGCTGGAGTGCGATCGGAGAGATTTTCCATGCCTTCGACGACTTCGACGATGCAGGTACCACATTGACCGTAACCGCCACAGTTCATCAATTTCCCGACAAACTTGTAGAGTTCGATTCCATTTTCTAAGGCTTTAAGCCGCAAGTTGGCTCCATCTGCCGCGACGACTTCCTTGTTTTCATCCACAAATTTGATATTAGGCACTTCTCTTCTCCATAGTTGCGATCGAGCGATACCGATTGGGGCCGATGAGTCGTCCAGGATTAGGCCAAGCCTTTCCCCTGACTCAGGGCCGATGTTAGGTCCTCTCAAATTTTAGACCGTAATGTTAACTTCTGTAAATACTGGCCGCATTCGGTAGGGGCAATTCACAATTGCCCCTAGAACCCCTAGATTCATCATCCAGGTTGCCCATGAGGGGAAGTTAGGGCGTAGAAATCAGTCCCTCATTCACATTCCCGATCGCCCGTTCCATCGACGCTAATGCCCGATTATAGGTCACGATCGCCCGCAGGCGGTTATTCTGAGCCCGAGTCAGTTCCGTTTCCGCTGTCAGCACGTCGGTTTGAGTCCCTACCCCAGCTTGAAACCGCAACCGCGCCAGACGCAAACTTTCCCGCGCCTGATCCACGGCAATATTCGAGGTTTGGATATTCTCGAAGTTCGATCGCAAGTTAAAAAAGGCTTGCTCCACCTGTAAGCGAACTTGGTTGCGAAACTGCCCAAATCGCGTTTCCGCAATCTCAATATTCCGTTCCTCTTGAACCGCCCGCGCTCTAGCGGCCCCCCCATCATATAAATTCCACTGCACCCGACCCCCCAAGTTGTAGCCATCGGCGAAATTCAAATCATCCCCAAAGACTTCCACCGCGTTATAACTGGCAAACAAATTGACTTGAGGACCCAGGGCAGACAAGGCAATCTGACGTTGATAATCCGTGAGTTCCCGCTGTAACAACAACTGCTCTAACTCGGCTCGATTTCTCAACGCCAGGACGATGCTCTCTTCTAGGGACAAATTCCAAAGTCCCGAAATTTCCACAGGTTCAGCAGCGGAAATATCCACCACTTGCGAAACGTTTAAAATCCGGGCAATTTCCCGGCGACGAATCCGCTGCTGTGCCCGCGCCTGGGTGAGGGATTGGGCGGCATCAGCTAACTGCACCCTAGCCCGCAACACATCAAACCGCGTCCCCAATCCCGCTCGTTCCAAGGCTTCGGCGTCTCGTAAGCTCCGTTCAGAACTTTCCACCGCAGAGAGGCTAATTTCAATTTGGTCATCGGCTTCTTGGAGGTTGTAATAAGCCTCGCGAACCTCTAAGCGCAAGTCCGCAAGCACCCGTTCCAGGTCTAATTCACTCACGAGCAACTGAGTTTCGGCCAAGCCAATCTGACCCGATCGCCGACCGGAATTGTACAGGTTATAGCTTAATTCCACGCCACCATCTAAGCTGGTGTTCCCGCCTTCTGGGGGTGGGGCATTGTCTCCTAACTGTTGTCTTTGTCGCTGATTGGCTAAATCGGCCCCGGTGGAACTCGATCGCGATAGGCTCGATTGCACGCTCAAGTTGGGATACAAGGCGGCACGAGCTTCTTGTAAGGCGGCACGATTTCGTTCTACTGTAAGCAGGGCTTCTTGCAGTTGCTGGCTGTTCTGTTCCGCAATTTGCAGGGCCTGTTCCAAGGTTAAGGGTTGGGTGCCGACAATCTCAACTTCATCGGTTTCTGTCGGAAACTGGAGGGGGTTGGAGTTCGGCGTCAGGTACTCCGGTACGTTTTCTACGGTGGGGGTTACTCCCTGGGCTTGTAAACCCGCTCTGGGGGCAGTTTTGTCCTGGGTTTCCCCGGAGGAAGAGGCGGGTTCTGGGGTTGGACTGGGGAGGCGATCGCCTGATGCTTCAGTCTGTCCAAGACTTGCGCCGATATCGCTTAAGGCGATTAGCGTTCCCATACCCACAGTCATCAGATATCGAAAAGTTCCCATAAGTTTTTGATTCGGCGTGCAATTTAATAAGACTTCCAGGTTCAGGTCACCATTTTTTAAGGTATAGCAGATCGCGATCTTTGGGATGAAATTTCATCGACATGACTAAACGGCTGAAGATGCACCGGATTGGAATTGGCTCGGGCGATCGCAATCTGGGGATCAAGGCTGTGCTGGCAAAGATAAGTGGTTTTATTTTCCCCTGCGCTCCTGATATTCCGGTGATTGACGCACAATCGGGTTCCTGAGTTGCAGGTTTAATTTTAGCGGAGTTTTTTCAAGGATTCGAGTGGAGTTGTTTTAATTTTTAGGTTTTTCTCATTTGTTAATCGTGTTTTCGGGTTGATTAAGTTAGATTTATGTCTAGCTGGTTTCCTATTTTAATTTTTCTTTTATCATTTTAAGGAATGATGCTGAGTTTTTTAGACTCAGTTTTGTCGTTTTAGATGAGCTTGAAAGCCTATCATAATTCCAGTAACGGCAAGGGTGATTAATCCTCATCCGTTTAAAAGGGGATAAACGGGGGCTAAGTTTACGGGTCCAAATATACCCGGATGGAGGTCTGTAACCCCAGAAATTGGGCTCGGTTTCCGGCAACTACAGCCCTGTGATACAAAATTCCGGTACTGGCGGTCAAGAGCAGGGGTAAAATGGCGATCGGGGCCAGGATTCGGTGCAGTTTCCGTAATCGGACTTGATTGATAGGCATGATTGTTCATGGATTGATAGAGCGAGTTTAAATCATGATGGCAATCCAATTCAGGAGTGGGAGCATCTTGCTCCCTACTCCGATAAGGGAGCAAGATGCTCCCACTCCTAAAGGTCATTCCTACGAACTAAGAGGGAACGACTGAAGTCGTTACTACGAACCAAGACAAGAGAACGACTGAAGTCGTTACTACGAACTTAAGAGGGAAGGAGTCAGAATATTTTATGGTAAAGGATTGCGGTGAGTTTTGGGGTTAAAATAGGAAAGGACACGGGGGTGCCGTGTCCAGAGGGAAGCGATGGGCGCTGAATTGATTAAAGATTAGGAACTTTCTTGCTCCTCGATTGCCGGTTGGGTTTTCTTTTTACTGAATAAAAACCACCAGAGTTCTAATCCAATTAAGGCGACGCCTCCTACAATCACGCCAGCTTTTACAGGTAAGGGTTGTTCAATTTTTTGCAATCCCGGGGATGGGTTTGCTTGATGTCCGGGCATTTCTGACATTTCTTGGGCGGTTACAGTTGTCCCCGTTGCCAAGACGGTGGTAACTGCCAGTAAAGGCATCCAAAGTCTGGATATTTTTAACATAGTATTAGCCTATTGTCAAGAGATTTTACAGGGTTCATTTCCGAGTGTTTCACCTAGGAATGATGGGCGTTAAACTTGCGTAAGCGCAAGGCATTGGTGACGACGGAAACTGAACTCATCGCCATTGCAGCACCGGCGAGGATGGGATTGAGTAACCATCCGGTTAATGGATAGAGAATACCTGCGGCAATGGGGATACTGGCCGTATTGTAAATAAAGGCAAAGAACAGATTTTGGCGGATATTTTGAATCGTGGCTTGACTGAGTTGAATCGCGGTGACAATGCTTTGTAAGTCCCCCGAAATCAGGGTAATATCGCTGGCAGCAATGGCGACATCCGTTCCCGTCCCGATGGCAATTCCCACATCCGCTTGCGCCAAGGCGGGAGCATCGTTAATCCCATCCCCCACCATTGCCACAATTTTACCTTCAGCTTGTAACTCTTTAACTTTATCCGCTTTTTGCCCGGGACGAACTTCCGCAAACACGCGATGAATTCCCACTTCCTGAGCAATCGCTTGGGCGGTTTGTTGGTTATCTCCCGTTAACATCACCACCTCTAATCCCAAGCGGCGCAATCCTCGAATGGCTGTGGCAGAAGAAGGTTTTAAAGCATCTGCTATTCCGAAGACTCCTTCAATTTGTCCATCTACAGCAATCCAAGGGCTAGTTTTAGCTTCAGATTCCCATTTTTCTTGATAGGTTTGTAAGGCTTTGGTGTCAATGCCTAATTCTTGCATCCAGCGTGGAGTGCCGATTTGAACGAGGCGGCTGCTGACGATCGCCTGAACTCCCATCCCGGCAACTGCTTCAAAATTCGTAACCGCTGGCAGGGGCATTTCTACTCCCTGCGCTTTGGCATAGTCTACCACCGCTTCGGCTAAGGGATGCTCAGAATTACTTTCTACTGCTGCCGCTAATCGTAATAACTTTATCTCATTACTATGAGCAGTTCCCCCAACAGTGACATAATCAGTTACCGTCGGTTTACCTTGGGTTAAAGTGCCAGTTTTATCTAAGACAATGGTTTGGATTTTATGAGCGAGTTCTAAACTGTCGGCACTTTTGATTAAAATGCCATTTTCTGCACCTTTTCCGGTTCCCACCATGATAGAAGTGGGTGTTGCTAATCCTAATGCACAAGGACAGGCAATAATTAAAACGCCCACCGTTGTAATAATGGCGAGGGTGAAATTTCCCATGATGGCGAACCAGGTTACAAAGGTGGCGATCGCAATCGCAATCACTACCGGCACAAAAAATCCAGTCACGCGATCGGCTAACCGTTGAATCGGCGCTTTACTTCCCTGTGCATCTTGTACCAACTTGACAATTTGCGCCAACACCGTATCCTTACCCACCCGCAACGCTTTCAACTTAAAACTCCCGGTTTTATTCATCGTCGCGCCAATCACTTCATCTCCGGTTTCTTTCTTCACCGGCACCGATTCTCCCGTCACCATTGACTCATCAATTAAGGAAGACCCCTCCAAAACTGTCCCATCCACCGGAATTTTTTCCCCGGGACGGACTAAAATCACATCCCCGACCCCTACCTCTTGAATGGGAATATCCATTTCTTGACCCTCGCGAATCACTCGCGCTGTTTTCGCCTGCAATCCCATTAATTTTCTAATTGCTTCAGAAGTTTGCCCTTTTGCTCTATTTTCAAACAACAAACCCAGCAAAATTAGGGTAATAATTACTGCCGCAATTTCATAATAAACTTCCGGCATTACCCCTTGAATGGTAAAAAATCCGGGAAAAATGGAGAGAACCAAAGAATAGAGATAAGCAGAACCCGTTCCCAACGCCACCAGGGTATTCATATCCGCATGATGATGTTTAAAGGATTTCCATGCGCCCACAAAAAAGGACTTGCCACACCAGATAAAAACCGGAGTCGTTAGGGCAAATTGCACCCAAGGATGATGCAACCAAGCGGGAATAAAGGGAAAATCAATTCCCGTCATCATCGGCAGAGAACCCACCACCAAAATTGTGCTAATGATTCCCCCAAAAATTACCTTACGTTGTAATTCTTGTTGTTCCGCCTGTCGGGATTGTTGTTCCGCATCGATATCCCGCATCCCCAATTCTTCCAGGGGTTCAGAGGTATATCCCGCATCAGAGACAGCAGTTTGGATGCGATCGAGTTCCGTCCTTCGCGGATTATACTTCACCTGCGCTTGTTCCGCACTAAAGTTGACGCTGCATTCTTCCACCCCAGGAACCCCTTGGATCACCTGTTCGATGCGAGTTGCACAAGAGGCACAACTCATCCCTTTTAATCTCAAATTAACCGTTTCCATCATTCAAACTCTCTCGTTACAAGGGTTGTTAGAGGTTGCTGACTTCAGTATAAACCTTCCCCTAAACTGGAGAGTCTACCTATTTTAACAAAACTTCACATTTCCCCCGTCCCCTCCGATGTTCGTAGTAACGACTTCAGTCGTTTCTTTCTTAAGTTCAACGTCCCGACTTCAGTCGTTCTCTTAATAGTCTTAAATCCCCCAGCAAAGGGTTAGAAACCGGGTTTCTTTCAACAATCTGGGATAATTTCCAAAAGTGATTGCAGAAACCCGGTTTCTTGTCCCGCTTCTTGTCCCCCAGCAAAGGGTTAGAAACCGGGTTTCTTTCAACAATCTG
>NZ_JAMXOT010000133.1 GCF_024220515.1 Oscillatoria sp. HE19RPO | reverse complement strand
CCCCCCAGATGGGAGATATTGAGATTAATTAAGTTGTTGAGAATTGATACCCAGCCTTGAGCTAACCAGGCTGGGTCTCGAATCACGGTCCCTTAATGGGCAAGAACAGGAACGCTCTTGAGTTCAGCAGTCAAACGGCTCAACATTGACCGTTGGCGTTTGTCACCTTTGACTTGCCGATCCATCATCAGACGACGTGCTTGTTCCGGTGCCGAGGTTTTTGCGGACTGTGGTTCACCAGTGGTCAACGCAACTCCCCGATACTTCAGTTCCACGGTCGTTTGTTGGACCGGAGCTTTCTTTTGATTGCAGAATTTCCAATCTAACCCGCGATACTTACCAGCCAATTCACCTTCGCTGATGGTATCAACTTCTGCGGGAGTATAGTCGTAAGTGGTGCCACGATATGAAAGTTTCATGTTTTTCGCCTCCTAATAGAGTCTTGTTTGTAGGTTGAGGCGCGTTCCTTCGGGAGTGACTCCCTACTTCCGTCCCTTGCCAGCTTCATGCCGTTCAAAGCTGAACTGGCTTGTGGTGAGGGATGAACGATTTACTTTCTGTATTCATTGTTACCGTTTTAAAATCAAATGTCAAGGGTTTTTCAAGTTTTTTTTCAAAATTACTCCTTAAGGCATAGATGATTTGTCTCTCAAACCGGGCTTAAGCCCTTGCCTGAACTGCGATTGAGAGATTTTACAGCCTCGAACCTAGGAAAATTTCGGGGATTTAACTCCATATATAGGGAAAGCCAATGAATGACCCCGAGTCGATAGAGGATTCTATCTGGCCAAGATCCGGCCAAGCGGGAGACTCCGACCCCCGCGAAACCCTCCGGACTACAACGGGGTCATCACCCTTCATACCGGGCATTGGAGTGATCTGTTTCCTCCAAAAGACCCGCCAGTTCACCCTTGATCCAACTGAACAAAGGAGAAATCCGATCATGACCGATCGCAAGACAGCCCGTTATCTCTTGAGTGTCCTGATGGTGTTGACCCTGCCTGCATCCCCCACCATCGGGGCGATCGCACAGCCTGTGATTCAGGAACTAGAGTCCCATCAAACTGCATTTTTCTGGCGGCGACAGTCCGCACCCGATCGCCTCGAAGGAGTCTGGGAGATTCAGGAAGCCAGAACTCCCCGGGGACAAGCTTACACGGGTAGCCTGGATATTACAGCTATTGGAAATACTGACAACCTCTATCAAGTCTCTTGGGAAACCTCCGAAGGCAATTATTCCGGGTTGGGGTTCTATGAAGAGGGCCGGTTACTGGTGGGGGCCGGACTAGACGAGGAGATTTATGGTGTGGCCCTGTATCGCATCCAGGACGATGGCACCTTAGATGGCAAATGGACCCTCAGTACCGTCAATGGTGAAGTGGGGACCGAACGAGCCACCGGAGGGCGATCGGGAGAGTTAGCAGGTTCCTATCAAATTCAGAGTACAGACCCTGGAGAAGAGGATTCTGCCTTCGGTGGAGAATTAACCATTACCGAATCCCGCGATATCTATCAAGTCACCTGGAATGTAGAAGATCAAACCTATCGCGGGATCGGTTTGCGGGTGGATGATTGGCTAGTTGTCGGTTGGGGGACTAGCAGTAACCTCGCCGTCTTGGATTATGAATTTAAGGGCAACGAAGCCACGGCACGTTGGGCGAGAACCGGCAGTCGGGAACTGGGGATGGAAAAGATTTCCCTAGAAAATTAGGCGGCCCTCTCCCTCATGTAGGGGTTTGGTCTCCAAACCCTCTTCAGGCACTAACCTTGTCAGGATCGGGACCCCAGACTCGACTCTTTTTGGTAAAAAATACTATAATTAGGAATAACACCCTAAAGAACTGCAAGTTCACCCCCTGAAAATTGTGTTTACTGCTACTTTATCCCCGCCCAATTCTGCCCAAACCTCCGCGATTCCAGACGATTTATTTGCCGCCATTGAATCCCTGAAGCAGGAACTCAATGCCGTTATCCTCGCCCACTACTATCAAGAACCCGACATTCAGGATATTGCTGACTATATTGGCGATTCCCTCGAACTGGCCCGCAAAGCTGCCAATACGAACGCCGATGTCATCGTCTTTGCCGGAGTTCACTTCATGGCAGAAACGGCCAAAATCTTGAATCCCAATAAACTGGTCTTGCTTCCCGATTTGGATGCCGGTTGTTCCCTGGCTGATAGTTGTCCTCCCGATGCCTTTGGGGAATTTAAAGCCGCTCATCCGGATCATATTGTTATCTCTTACATTAACTGCTCTGCGGCCATTAAAGCCATGAGCGACATTATCTGCACCAGTTCTAATGCCGTTAAACTGGTGCGCCAAATTCCCGAAAATCAGCCGATTATTTTTGCCCCAGACCGCAATTTAGGTCGGTATGTGATGGAGCAAACGGGCCGGGATATGGTCTTATGGCAAGGCAGTTGTATGGTGCATGAAACCTTTTCTGAAAAGAAAATTGTTCAGCTTAAAATTCAACATCCCGAAGCGCAAATCATTGCTCATCCCGAGTGTGAACCCCCGGTGTTGCGCCATGCGAATTATGTCGGTTCAACCAGTGCATTGTTAAACTATGCTCAAAATAGTGCCAGCACAGTATTTATTGTTGCCACGGAACCGGGAATCATTCATCAAATGCAAAAACAAGCGCAAGATAAACAGTTTATTCCTGCGCCACCGATGAATAGTTGTGCTTGTAATGAATGCCCTCACATGAGGCTGAATACCTTAGAAAAGTTATATCTGGCGATGAAAAATCGCGCCCCGGAGATTACCTTACCGGAGGAAACGCGCATAGCAGCATTACGCCCGATTCAACGAATGCTAGAAATGAGCGCGTAATCCGGCAAAAACCCGCAGGCTCAAGCCTGGGGCTACACGAACGAAGCCCGCCTGCGCGGGCTAAAAGCGAAAACCGACTATTACCAACCGGATTGGGTATAAGAAGTTGATGGGATTGTTTGTAGTAACGACTTCAGTCGTTTCTTTATCCGCAAACGCCCTCTCAGTGAGCAGGGTACGGCATTGCCGTACCCTTTTCTATGCTGGATATCCCTCCATAGATGAGTATCTAAGCTGATATTATTGATTCAAAAAGGCTTGAAGTTGAGAGGCAAGTTTTTCGATAATTCCTTCCTCATTTTGTAAACTTTTTTCCGCTTCGGCTTCGACACGCCCAACGACATCCTGGGGCAAATTCAGGAGGGAAACGAGTTTTTGGTAGGCTTCAGCTTCTTCAGCATTAATATTAGGTTCATCGGGAGTCCTTGCACTGGAGGCGATGACTTCATAGCCGAGTTGCAGAACCAGTTCCCGTTCCGGTTGGGTGGCGAGTTTCGGGATTAATTCTTCCAGGGGGATGTTTTGCATCATGTAGTCCCGCAGTTCTTCTTTGAGTTTAGTTTGTTGTTCGGAACTGACGGAAAATAAGCGACTAAAGCGATCGAGCATGATATCGACTTCTTCTGCCGCGAGTTCACCATCCGCCCATGCCATTGCCGTTACAACTCGTAACAGGTTCATCTGACGGGGGGTGATGGAAGGTGGGGGTGGGGGTTGCATTACCATTGTTCTTTCCTCAAAACATGGGAACTTGTGGCAAAACCTTATCATGCGATCGCCGGGTTCGCCCTCTAACGTAAGATTATCTTAGGAAATGGGTTGCCCGAAGAGACGACTAAAGTCGTCACTACGAACAAAAACACAAGACTTGAGGCTATTGTTTGTAGTAACGACTTCAGTCGTTATCCCCCCGTTCGTAGTAACGACTTCAGTCGTTATCCCCCCGTTCGTAGTAACGACTTCAGTCGTTATCCCCTTTCCGCCCATTTACCCTTTAAGTTGCGTCACCGAACTCCCCAACCACCCTTTGAGATTATTCTGTTGAGTGGCGGTGGGATTCTGAATGGGGACGATATTGTAAGTGGTGGGACGGGGTAGGGCGAGAACCGTCTCAACAGTTCGTAATTGTTCTTGATGGAAAACCGTAATTTGGATTTTGGACCCGGTTTGATAGTCTTTCAGGCGATCGCCCAAATCTTCTGCCGTCACGCGCATTCCATCGATCGCCAGTAACTCGTCATCGGCATCGATTCCCGCCCGTTGTGCCGGTGAACCCATTTCCACAAATTTAATCACCGCTCTACCATTTTCTGTCTTAACTGTCAAGCCCAAAAACGGTGCCGCATCATTATTTTCAACGGGTTGCACTTTTAACCCAAAGGGTTGCAGATACTCCTCCAGGGGTAATTCCGCAGTCCCGTGGATGTAGTCGTTAAAGAAGTCGGTTAAATCTTCTTCCGCAACGGATTCGATAATTGCTTTGAGTTCCTCATCGGTAAAGCCAATTTCTTCAGGACCAAACCGTTGCCACATTTGCTGCATCACCTGATCCAGCGATCGCTCGTTGCCGGAGTTTGCCCGAATCCGCAAATCCAACAACAGAGAGACTAATTCTCCTTTCAAATAATAGGAAATTTGGGAATTATCGCTATTGGCATCCCGGCGATATAATTTAATCCAAGCATCCCAACTGGATTCACTCAAGGGTTGATACCGACGTCCGGGGAGGGTTTGCAAGCGGGTAATATCTTTACTCAGCCCTTGTAAAGCGACTTTCGCCTCATAAATCCCCGCCCACAGGGGCAGCAAGATATCATAATAACTGGTCGTTCCTTCACAAAACCATAGAGATGTGGTGTAGGTTTCCCCTTCATAGTTAAAGACTTCCAGGGGTTTGGGGCGAATGCGTTTGACATTCCACAAGTGAAAGAATTCGTGGGCGACTAATTGGATGAAACGGTTGTATTTTTCGGTATTTCTAAAGCCAAAGCGGGGATAGTTCAAAGAACAGCTATTTTTATGTTCCAATCCGCCATAGCCTTGGGAGGAGAGATGGAGGATAAACAGATAGCGATCGTAAGGTAACCCGCCGAATAGCCGACTTTCGGTTTCAATGATTTTTTCAATATCAGAAATCAGCCGTTCAGCTTGGATATTTCCTTGGCCCCAAATGGCTAATTCATGGGGTTTATGTTCGACTTCAAAATAGTAGGATTGGTGGGTGCCAATTTCAAAGGGGCTATCCACCAAGGTATCAAAATCCGGGGCGGTAAAGGTGTGGGGACGTCCCGATTTGGAGGGCAGTGAAGTGGTAACCCGCCATTCCGGTTTTGGAGGGATAATCTGGATGGAGAGGGGGCTTTTTTCAAACCCGGGGATATAAAAGAATAGGGCAGCCCCGTTAAAATAGCCATGAGTGCTATCTAGGTGATTGGTTCGGACCGAAAGTTCATTGGCATAGATGCGATAGCGAACAATAATTTCCGAGAGTTCTGGGGTTTCGATTTGCCAGTGATTTTTGCTGATTTTGCGCCAAGGTAGGGCAATTTCGTTGGCGTCTTCAGCGGAGAATTCCTGGAGATGTTTGGCATACTCCCGCACTAAATAGGAACCGGGAGTCCATACGGGCATTTTCAAATCCAGGACCGATGCTCGCCATCCCCGCACTTTTAACATCACGTCAAACAGATGAGATTCTGGCTCATACATCGCCACCTGATAGTAAACATCCGGTGCGATTCGAGGCATCGTACTCGGTGGAATTGTCGTTGCTTCAGTCATCGGTTATGTTTGTTAGGTTATCGGCTAATCTGGACTCGGTTAGGGGCAGTATGTTAGACTGTCGATTCGCCACGTTTGATTGGATGGCGGTGAGTGCTTCAGGCGCGATCGCCTAATCCCCTTCCCTGCGATTAGAATGCCCCTAACCTTGGATATTTTCGCTAAAAATCGCTCAAACGTGGCCCGCTAAGTGGGTCAACTGTTTGAGGTTGACCAAATAAAGAGATTCAGCAGCTTCATCAATTTTAATCCAGCCTTTGGCGTTCAATTTTTCCATAATTTTGCTGGTTTCTTCGACGCCAATATCGGTGACATCTGCTAAGTCTTTATAGGGAATATTGTAGATTTCTGTCCCTTTCTCGGTAGCCTGTCCATAGTTTTCGGCCAGAGAAACTAAGGTATTGGCCAGTTTAACCGCTGGGGGACGGTTGCGCAATTGAAAGCGCAAATTAGTCTGTCTGAGTCGTCGGACCATGAGTTGGAGCATCCGATGATGGAGTTGAGCGTCTTTAAACAGGGTTTGGATAAACCGCTGGGCGGAAACGCTCAGGAGTTGTACCGTTGAGAGGGCAATCACGTCGGTGGAACGGGGCGATTCATCGAGAATTGCCATTTCCCCAAAGAAGTCACCTCGACCGAGAATGGCGAGGGTTACTACATTGTCCCCATAGAGGCGTCGGACTTTGACCCATCCGGTGACGACAAAGTAAACGGCATTGCCCCAGGCATCTTCCATTAAGACTGCTCTGCCTGATGGATATTCGTGCTCAACCGCAACGGACAAAAGCCATTCCAGGGTTTCTGGATTGGCGGCACTAAATAGCGGGAAAAGCTCACTAAAGGCTTCGGTCTGCATGAAAGATATTTAAGATAGGGAATGAGGATAAGTAATAGCGCAGAGTCGAGAATTTGAGCTTGCTAAAACAGGCAACAGGAGACCTATTTTCCAGGGCTGACCCTTGAGGGCAAATCCCTTGGGGAATGCTGATTGGGGGTCGGCGTCTGAATCAAACACGCTTCTTTGTTGCTCCTGATTAACAATGACTACAAAAAAGACCCTCCGATGGGAGTGTCTGGCTCCTGGGAATGGATACTGTACCGATTGTACCTGCGATCATGACGATTTGGCAGCAATCCCGGTAAAGCGGGAAGGGCGATCGCCTCTGGTGTTTCCGGGGACTGAATCCGGTTGTTGCCCCAAGAGTCTGGTTGATTTGGACTCTGGGTTAAAAACCACAGGGAACTCAGGCCCAGTCAAATTCCTAGGGCTGTGGTTATTCTATGGCTGAGATTTATATTTTCTCATGTTTGGGGTGGCTTTGGAGGATGGAAACAGATTTGCGATCGCCCAAAAAGCCCGAGTCTAGGATCCACGGCTGACTAGGGTCCCGATCGCCGTCCTTTGGTGTTGAGGGTCCAAGGGCAGTCGTCTCCCCAGGACTGTCCCCTTCTTGGCGGTCCCTCTCCCGGAATTATTCAGTCCACTGTTTGCTCTGAGTTGACCCATCCAACCCATACCTCAGACTGGTTAATTCAAGGCCGCTATGTACCTCAATCTCCATTGAAGATCCCCAATCAAATTCAAGATTTTCACACCTAATTTCATCAAGGTTAGGGTAATCTATTCTTGACTTAATCTCATCCCTCCTTAGATATAATTTATGTTCACAACTCGTCATGTTTAAAGTAGTAACCCGAAATATTATGGGAAATTTTCTTTCTCTCCCGCACCTTGGGATACAGGAAAATGCCTAAGTCTTGAGTAAACAAGAAATTTATGTCCCTAATTGGCTAATGATGAGTTAAAGATTTTTTTTGATTCACTTGGATAAAATAGATAATTTATGACCCAGGTTCATCCCTGGGGTAGAAACTGAAGGATTCATCAGTCGCTAACCTGGTTATTTAGGTGAGGAGAATTGGCCCGAGAAATTAGCCCTAGCGTTGTGGTTTGATCCAATGAAAAGGTCAAATACAAAATTGCCCTCCCCCTAAAGAAGTAGAATTTTATCCCAAGGAAATCAAATGTTTTATCACGTCAAAGAATTACAATTTAATGCGCGGGTATCGAAACCCGATCCCCGCTTTGCCACCTTACTGCTAGAACAGTTTGGCGGTCCTAACGGAGAACTCGCCGCAGCGATGCAGTATTTTGTCCAGGCCTTTGCGGCGCGTCAGGCATACCCGGAAAAATACGATATGTTGATGGATATTGCCTCGGAAGAGTTTAGCCATCTGGAGATTGTCGGGGCCTTGGTGACCATGTTATTGGATGGCATCAATGGAGACCTGAAAAACGCTGCGGAAAACAGCGAAATCATGCAATTTATGGGTACAGACAAGAGCGGACGCGAGGACCTGATCCATCAACTGGCGATGACGGGACCGCAATTTTTAGCGGTATCTGGTGGGGGTCCAGCGGTCACCAATAGCCAGGGTGTGCCTTGGTCAGGAAGCTATGTGGATGCCAATGGGGATTTGACGGTTGATTTGCGATCGGATTTGGCGGCGGAATCTCGGGCGAAAATTGTCTATGAATATTTGATGCAATTTACCGATGATCCGGAAGTCAAAGACACCCTGCGCTTCTTAATGACGCGGGAAGTTTCTCACTACAAAATGTTCGCCGCAGCCTTGGAAACTATTGAGCCCAATTTCCCACCGGGAGTGCTACAAGCTGACCCGCGCTACAGTCATTTGTACTTTAATATGTCCAATGGAACCAGTGCTCGCGGACCTTGGAATGAAGGTCAAGGGTCTTGGCCCGATGGGGAAAATTGGGTGTATGTGGATGACCCCCTCGATTATGTGGTGAAGACGGAAGGGATGACCCGCAATCAGACGAGTGAAGGGACGAATCTGACGGAAGAACAGGCGTTCAAAAAGGAACAAGAACTGAGTATGAAGCGTTCTGCGGAGGTGAAATCAGGCACCCCGAAAGGACCAAACCAGTGGTCTTCCTACCCCCAAACGAATCTGAGTAGTCCGAAATCGCCTCGGTAAGGGCTCATACGGAATCCGGTTGTGAAAGGTCTGTAAAAACCCGCAGGCTTAAGCCTGGGGCTACACGAACAAAGCCTGCCTCCGCAGGCTACAACAGAAAACCGACTATTACCAACCGGATTTGGGATCAGTAGAAGAGATTAAGCGATCGCACCGATCGCGGTTGAATCTGATCCACCCCTGAAGGCTTAACCCCAAGCCATAAAAATTCCCCTTTCCCCTCAAGAAAGGGGAATTCTCATGGTTTCCGAACAAAATATCGGCTAACCTGCCGATCGCCTGTTTCAAAAATTATCACAATCCCGATCGCCCCTCTCAATTCAACCCCTATTTATAACAAAGGTCATTAATCATGCAAACTTATCCCCCAGTCGCCTCCTTGGAGAACTCACCGGATTCCCAAACCCTAGGCGAAAACTCAAATCCCGTCGCACCGATTGAAATCATCTACTATACCGACCCCCTCTGTTCCTGGAGTTGGGCGGTAGAACCCCAGTGGCGACGCTTGCGCTACGAATTTGGCGATCGCCTGGTCTATCGGTATTCAATGGGGGGACTCCTCCGAGATTGGCAACAATTTAGCGACCCCCTCAACCATATTTCCCGTCCCATACAGATGGGTCCAGTTTGGATCCAGGTCCGACATCTCACGGGAATGCCCAATGATGAGAAAATCTGGGTGAAAAACCCCCCTACTTCCTCCTATCCCGCCTGTATGGCCGTGAAAGCCGCCTCACAACAAGGCCCCGAGGTGGAGGAGTCCTATTTGCGGCGACTGCGCGAGGCGGTGATGTTGGAGGGCCGGAATATTGCTCAGAGGGAGGTTCTGCTGGAACTGGGGGCGGAATTGAACCCCGAACTCGGTTTTGATGGCAGTCGCTTTGAGAGGGATTTGGACCATCCCAATTCTGTGGAAGCATTTCGCCAGGACCTGAAAGAAATGCGCTATAGCGGGATCGCCCGGTTTCCTAGCATCATGCTGCGCCCGAGTTCGGGGCGATCGCTGCTGATGATGGGATATCGTCCCTATTCAGTCCTGCGAGATGCCATCACCCAAATTGCACCAGATCTCGAACCCCAGCGATCGGTCACCGATGCGATCGCTTATGCCACCCACTGGGAAACCATCACCGTTCCCGAGGTTGCCGTGGCCCTGAATCTGAACATCGAAGCAACAACCATCCTGCTGGATGAAGCAGTCAACCGGGGACAACTGGAAAAAGCTGGGTTCCTGTATCGCAAAACCGGGGGACCGGCTTAAATCATAAATGCTTCGCCCTGGCGATCGTGCCATTTGTGGTGAGTTCGTTCGGAAATTAGGGGTTGTATCCGCAACTTGGGGGGAGACCCCTCCAGGACCTCGACGCGCAAGAAGGAGTAGGGGCGCTGCTTATCCGAACCCCGACCCTTGCGCCCCAGAAACAATTTCGAGCGGGCCACCAGGCGCTCCTCTTCAGTTTCGGGGAACAACTCGGTTAAGTCGCCACCTTCTTCGCGCTGACGGCGCAAACTATATCCGCTACCGCCACAGACAATCCAATTAATATGGGAGTCGGCGTGTCCCGTATCTCCGGTTTGTAAATACTCCAGACAGTGCGCGTGACCCGTGAGTACCAGGTCCAGGAGGGGCCGTCCTTGGGTTTGGTCCCCCACCGCCTCCGCTACCTGATCTAAAACCCACCGGAGTTGACGGCGAATGGCGAGGGTCTGACCTTGGTCCCACTTCGTTTCCTCGGTTACATAGGGGGGATGGTGAAAATACACGATTCGTCCGCGCACTTCCTCGGTATTCCAAGAGTGAATTAATCGTTGTTTGAACCAATTGAGTTGTTCAATATCGGTTACGGTGTTTTCATCGGATTCTAGTTGTTTTTCAATATCGAGTTGCATTTCTTCGATTTGCTCTAACTTGGTTTCGAGTTCATCGAGTTGCTCCGCATGATTGGGATTATCGGGGTTGAGTGTTTGCGATCGCGCGGTGAGTTTGAGTTGTTGAGCTTCCAATTCATCGCGACGTTTTTCCAGCAAGCGCCGGTATTGACGTCCTTCTTTGGTGTCAGGAAGGGGGGGTGGTTCATTGAAGGTATTGGAGTCTAGGGCAAAAAAGTCGATGCCCCCATAGCGAAAGGTATAATAGCGATTCGGTAAGCGGGTAAATTCGCCCGGTTGATATCGTAAACAGCGTCCGGTGTCGGTTTGGGCGGTGTAATGGCGATCGAAATGAGTGCCGAGTTGGAAGTCGGGAATGTCCTTGAGGTAGTCTAGAAATGCTCGGGCGTAGGCTTTGCCTTGGTCAGAACCATGCCATCCCACATCGAGATTGAAGTGGCCTCGCAGCAGATGGCGCAGGGGTTGGGCCGCTTGGGCGATCGCCCCGTACAACAGAGGGAGGTCATAGTAATCATGGTTACCGAGGACGGGGAGAATCGGCAGTTTGAATACCATGTTGTTGTAGGCGATGCGATCGGGATGTTCTCCACCGACGATAAATTCCCGATAGGGTTCGATGAAGTTTTGGGAGTAATATTCGCTAGAACCCACCAGATAAATCACATCGCCGGTATGTACAATAAATCGACAATTGTCCTGGTTTCGGACCATCTGTTCAGCAATCTGGCGTTGGGGATTGTTTTTGATGTGGCGTCCGGATCCGCTATCCCCAATCACGAGAAAGGAAAACTCGCGATCGCCTGATTTGCCGTCATCCAGCTCGAAGCGAGTGCGATCGATCCCTTTAGAAAACAACAGGGGATGTTGCGATCGTAATCGAGTTTTCATTTTCTCGATTTTAACCGCCGTCGTTGGATCCGATATGAATTTCATAACTCCTTATTCCTGATGTTTTTATAATTCTTCTGCGGTTTCAATCGTAGTTCTTGGACCCCAAAAGCACATCTACCGAAATATAGAAGCAGGCATCCTCCTTAGCCTTTCAACCTGTGATAGAGCTAATACAGGGCAGGTTGGATTATCTTCTTTTTGTATCAGTCCGATATACTTGAGGGAGAAAATGAGGCTGCTCATCAACCGTGATAGCGTTGATCTGGCCCCCCTCTTCCTTGATGAGAATTTTATGCCGGTTTTTTCAGGAAGTTGAGAGCCGAAACCTTTGGGTGTTATAGTTTTCCCGGAAATATAACGACGGTAAGAGGCCCCGAGTGTTGTGACCCTCTTTACTTTCCCTTTACTTGCTGTTAAAGTTAGTGTAGATTTTTATCAAGGCTAACGCAGCCTATCGGGGATTAAGCAGGGAGGATGCATAATCCAAACGGGCATTGCTTCCTCCAGAAGAATGGGATAAGGGGCATAACTCCGGTGATGGCAAAATAGATGGGGGAAGAGGAACAGTGAATACGGTTTAATCCAAAAATAACTCTCCTGTGCTTCCACTAAGAGACAACGTGGATTATGGGTAATCCAGTTTAATAGTCGAACATATTTTCTATCTTCGCCTAGGGACCGAGGATAGATGGAGGAATCAGGGCTTCCTCCTGTTAAAGGGAATCTGTCATAAACACTTAGGGTGGTACATCTTGGGGTCATGATTGTCCAGAATTTTCTGGGAAGAGTGCCTCAAGGGATTGACCATTTAGGGATGATGCTTTTCAACCCCTAGATTGATCTAGGGAAACCGTGAAATATGGTCCTCGGGTAACTGAGGGCAATCATCCAATGAGTTACAGCATTGCCAAAAAGGAGGGAGTTGAGATTAAGGCATGAGTAAGCCAGTTTTGACAATTTTTTATCAATTTAATCCGTGGCAGAGCAGTATCGGTGGCATTCAGACTGTTATCCGTTCTTTTATTAAATATGCTCCTGATGAATTTGTGGTGAGGGTAGTAGGGACCGGATTGCCGGGATCTGCCTTGGGGATATGGGAATCGACGGAATATGCCGGAAGAGCGATTGAATTTATGCCGGTGATTGCAGTAGGCGAGGATAATGTCAGGAAGTTGATTCCGACGACAATTGCCTACGGAGCCTCCTTGCTCCGGCAGAATTTTGCCTCGGATTTTATGCATTTTCATAGAATAGAACCCACCTTAGCCAGCCTAAACTGGGCGGGGGATAAAACCCTGTTTATTCACAACGATATCCGCAAGCAAATGGATCGCAGTTTGGGGGGGAAAGCGATTCTGTGGCAGCGGTTTCCAGGAGTATATTTTGCGGTAGAAAAGTTACTAATTAGACAATTTGAGCAGGTGTATTCCTGTAATAGTGAGTCGGCGCAGCATTATCGGGAAGCCTATCCTGAATTAGCTGCAAGGGTGGCTTTTTTAAAGAATGGATTTGACCCGGAGAGTTTCTATCCAGAAAAGAGGGAAGAACGGGAACTCAAACGCCGGGAACTGGCTCAAGAACTCGGGTTAGCAGAAACGGTGCGATTCTTATTATTTGCCGGACGATTGCATCCTCAAAAAGACCCGGTATTAGGAATTCAGGCGATCGCCGCCTTAGCTGATCCCCAGGTGCATTTGCTAATTGCCGGAGCCGGAGAGTTAGAAGAACAGATGCGACGGGAGATCCAAGGGTTGAACTTGGGCGATCGCATCACCCTCCTCGGTGCCGTCAACTCGGACCGCTTGGCTCAACTGTATCGAGTAGCCAGTGCCTTTTTGCTCAGTAGTGTCTATGAAGGGTTACCCGTCACCGTTCTCGAAGCCCTTGCCTGCGGCACTCCGGTTGTGACAACCGACTGTGGTGAAACGCCTAAATTGCTCTCGGCAGAGAGTGGGATAGTCTGCAAAGAAAGAACAGCATCGGCGATCGCTGATGGCTTACGGCGAGTCCTGGCGAATCCGGACCTGTACTCTTCAGAAGCTTGTATGCGAACGGTGCAACCCTATAGTGCACCCAGTATAGTCCAGGAAGTTTATCGCCAAATGCTGCACCGTTGGCAGTCCCGCAACGCGATCGCAATCTCTTCCGCCTACTCCAGTTGATATCACCATCCACTCCAAATTGGCAATTGTCACCGGAATTTTAGGGGATTAGCATTGCATTTTATTTCAGTGCTAGAACTTCAGTGCAATTGCCGCCAAATTTTACAGTTTGCAACTCAATTGATTTACTCCTCAACAATTTAAACCCATGAAAATAGCTGTTGTTGGTGCAAAAGGTTTACCAGCCCTCCAAGGGGGCATTGAACGTTACTGTGAAGAAATGTATCCGGGCATGGTTGAGCAAGGTCATACCGTAGACTTGTTCGCTCGACAGAGCTATACCCAAAGTTCCAACTTTGGAACCTATCACTATCAGGGAGTGCGCGTGATCTCCTTACCTTCGATTCCCTTAAAAGGAGTGGATGCATTCTTTGCTTCTGGATTGGGGGCGATCGCCTCCATCCTGAACACTTATGATGTGGTGCATTTTCACGCCCTCGGCCCTGCCATCTTTTGCTGGCTCCCCAAACTGACCCGATCGGCAAAAGTTGTCGTCACCTGTCATGGACTGGATTGGCAGCGCAGTAAGTGGGGCAAACTTTCCAGTGAGATGATCTATCGAGGGGAAAGAGCCTCAGTACGTTTTGCGGACGAAATCGTAGTGGTTTCCAAAGAACTGCAATCTTACTTTTGGAATACCTACGGCATCGAGACCAGCTACATTCCCACTGCTCCGGCTACCTATCTTGAATCTGACCCCAGCTTACCCTATTTGACCTCCTTGGGATTAGAACCCCAGCGTTACATTTTGTTCTTAGGCCGGTTGGTTCCCGAAAAGCGTCCGGATCTGCTCCTCAAAACCTTTCTCAAACTGCAACCCCCGGGGTGGAAGCTCGTCTTGGCTGGGGGAGCCAGCGATACCCCTAGCTTCCGGGAGGAGTTAGTGCAGATCAGCCAGGGAAATCCCCAGATTACCTTTACCGGGGAAATTCACGGTCAGTCTGTCGCTGAGATTGTTCGCGGTGCCGGACTGTTCGTGCTCCCGTCCGATGTGGAAGGCTTGCCCCTGGTGATGCTAGAAGCCATGCGGGAACAAATTCCCGTCCTCGCGAGTAATATCCCCCCCCATCGGCAACTGATTGGAGAGGACCGGGGATTGATGTTTGAAGCGGGCAATCTGGAATCCTGTATCCAAGAGCTTAATCAGGCCATCTCTCAACCGGAGCAACTGGCAGCAATGGCTTCGCGGGCGCAAGAGTACGTTAAACAGAACCATAGCTGGGAGCGGATTGCCTTCGAGAATTTATCCTTGTATGCGAAGATTGGCCAGAAACTCAGAACAGTGGAGCAGTTAAACAAGGTGCCGGTAGCAAACGGTACAGAAAAACTGGCCCCTCCCCTGTCTACCCGTCGTTAAGAGGGAGTGGTTGCATCACATCCGGACTCACTCACAGAACTGGGACCCTGGGCCACCCTTGGGCAAGTTCATGGTGCACAGCCCGGGGATTGCCCCTACATAACCCGCAATGACTGAGATTGGAGGTCAGGCCGATAAAAATGGGGAATTTTTATCAGATGGGATTGGCCCACTGACTGAAAAACCCGAAAATGTGGGGTCAAATGCCCTAGGGAGTAAACCCCATCGGTAAACCCGGATTTTCAAGGGTTGAGTACCCCTAGGCTAGGAGGTTAGACTCATCATTTTATGAAATTTTAATAAAAAACTAACAGGACAAAACATCCAGATTATAATGAGGAAGATTCAGTCCCCAAATAAACCGGGGATATCTGGAGGTAAACTAAGGCTGGAACCGATGATTTTGCTAATCCTTTAAGTGATCGATCAAGGTCAGCTTGCCCAAATAAAGAAGGCAGATACCCCGGAGCAGATATTAGAGGTCAAAAGAGGGTTCAATGATTAGAGGGTGAGGTAAAACGGATAGAGTCAGAGACTGTACCGCTCGACAACGAGGCCAGGATAAATAATTATAATGACTCGATAGAATGACTGGAAATAATGACTCAGAAAATTTGGGTGTCATGGACAAAAGCCTTACAATGTTACTGTCAGTTTTGCGGCGACGGACTGTACCGGCCTTAGCAACCTTTGTATCGGCACTCGCTGTGGCGATCGCCTATTTAGTGGTGACCCCCCCGGTTTATGAAGTCAAAGGACGGCTGATTTTAGATGAAAAACAGGTAAGTGTCTCCGAACTAGGCCGTAACCTTTCCCAGCTTTCCAGTCATACTCCCGGAGGGTCAAGCCCCCTGGCCACTCAATCGGAATTGATTAAATCTCCAGGATGGCTCACGGCTGCCGTAGATCGGG
This sequence comes from Oscillatoria sp. HE19RPO, assembly GCF_024220515.1. Classification (GTDB taxonomy): domain Bacteria; phylum Cyanobacteriota; class Cyanobacteriia; order Cyanobacteriales; family Laspinemataceae; genus Laspinema. Next base: position 18,481 of record NZ_JAMXOT010000133.1, on the reverse strand, counting down.
TCAAATTAGAACAGAATCTGGGAAATGTCGAAGGGTTACCCCCTGTAAGTCTATTTAAGAAAGGCTTAAAAATCAAACTGATTCCAGCGACGAATATCCTGGAACTGAGTTATCAAGATGAGGACCCGGAAATCGCGATGAATCTGGTTAATAGTTTATTGGAGGTTACGGTTGAAAAAAGCCGGGAAGCGATTCAATTAGAGGCCAAAGCGATTCGAGACTTTTTAGAATCAGCGCTTCCAGAACAGCGGGCGATCGCAGAAGCGGCAGAGATTGCCTTAAACCAATATCGAGAAGAGAGTGGCTTAGTGGCAGTGGAGGCACAGACCAAAAGTCTGTTGGATACGATTGGGATCATTCAACAGCAAGAAAGTATGGCAGTTGCCCAACTGGAAGAAGCGCAAAAGCGCTTAGAAAGTATCCAGGAAATCGGCAGGTTTGAAAATATTCCAGAGGCTTATGCCCAAGGGAGAATCGGACAAGATGAAAGTCTGAAAAAGTTACGCGATCGCCTCAGTGAAATTGAGGCGGAACTGATTCAAGCAAGGGCTCGATTTACAGAGCAACATCCAGCAGTGCAATTGCTCCGTCAAGAACAGGTCAAAGTGCGATCGCAGTACGAAACTCAGAAAGCAAGGATTCCCAATGCTCAAAGCAGCCCGGGAGCAGTCGCCACCGAATCCAACGACCCCCTCAGCCAAGAGATGACCGGGATATTAATCCGGGCTGAAACGGAACGCGGGGGACTGGAACAGAGACTCCAGGGGTTGCGATCGCAGCGGATCGCCCTGCAAATGGAACTGGATCGCCTTCCGATCAAGGAACAACAACTTTCGGCCCTGATGCGAGAGCGAGACGAGGCGATCGAATCTTTAAAATTTTTACAAAACAAGCTGGCAGAAGCGCGGCTGGCAGAAGCGCAACTGGTGAGCAACCTGCGGATCATGCAAGAAGGAACGATCCCACTGTTGCCTAGTGGTCCCCAAAAGAAAGTTATTTTAGTCCTGGCGATCGCCGCTGGAACCATCCTGGGAATCTCCGTCATGCTGGTGCTAGAACTGATTGACCCCCGGGTGAACGAAAGCTGGGAAGTCGAAGGACTGCTGAATCTCCCCCTGTTGGGCATTCTGCCAGACATCTCACCGGAGGCGATCGCCCTGACGAACCCGGACCACTTTTTAGACAACACCAAGTTAGTAGAACCCTACCGCCTCCTCCTAAAAACCCTAGAGTTTCGGACCCAAAATAACCTGCGCCCGATTGTCGTCAGCAGCACCGTTGCTGGGGAAGGAAAATCTGTGGTAGCCTCCCACTTAGGCGCAGTTTCAGCCATGCTGTCTCGGCGAACTTTAATTATCGATGCGGACCTCCATCAACCGAGTCAGCACCAACTTTGTGGGGTGGCTGCCGAACCGGGACTCACCGATGCAATTACCCATGCCATCAGCCTAGTAGAAATCGTCCAACCCACCGCCATTGAAAATCTGTGGGTCCTGAGTTGTGGGCTTCAAAAAGCGCGTCCGGCAGGGTTTCTAGAATCTCCGGGGATGCAAGCCTTATTGCTCGAAGCCGCCTCCCTGTATGACGTGGTAATTGTAGATACACCGCCTTTGGTTGACTGCGCTGATGCCCATGCTTTGAGTCAACATAGTCAGGGATTGGTGGCGATCGTGCGACCGCAATTTACCCAAAAATCACTCTTAGTCAAATCCATCGCCTATTTACAAAACAATGGTATCCCCCTGTTGGGATTTGCCATCGATCAGATGAGTGCGAAAACCGAAAAATCTTATCAGAAGGCGGTTGCCCAATCCGTAGGCTCCACTTACCCGTTAAAAAATCAGGCCAAGAAGGCACTCCATCTCACTTCCTGGAAACCACAGACCCCCCCAATTGTCGCCAAAGGTTTAAACAATGGCAAGTCCTAAACCGCCCTCAATGGGTTGCTATCTAACGGGTTTCGGAACCCTGGCTGGGGTAGTCCTCGGCGCAATGGGGACGGCGATCGGAATCATTCAACCGATTTTACTGGCGTTACCCTTTGTGGCTGCCGGTGGGGTATATTTCTTTTTTACCTATTTCGAGGTATCCATTCTCGGTTTATTGATTGTGCGAACCTCCCTGGATGTATTTTCCGCACAACAAATGCCTGCACTCTGGGCATTGGGCATGATTGCCCTGACGTTACTCTATGTTCTGGTCCGGCTGCTGATTCACAAACCGTTACAGGTGGATGGGTTTTGGTGGTTTCTTCTGGCATGGTTGCTGATCCAAGGGCTGTGGGTCATCCTCCTCCCCTTGGGCGGTTTGGGATTCGATGGCTCATTTTTATCCTCGGCGATTCGGGAATGGGTGCGGATTTTTTCCTGGCTGATGATCTACTTGTTAGTGATGCAGCTTAAGGGCCGGGTGACTCCCCAACAGGCGATCGCTTGTCTGTTTTTGGGCTTAGTGATGCCTGCTTTTGTGGCTATATTACAACTGGCTCTACCCCCTTCCGTCCTGCCTCCGATGCTGGTCTATGGAGCCGGTAATACCGAGGGCCTGCCCTTTGAAGCCGGTTCTCGGATTAATGGAACCCTAGGTCATCCCAATACCTTTACCACCTTCCTGGTGCTATTCCTAGGATTAACCTATTGGAAACAGCAGGAGTCTAAACCGAGATGGCCCTGGGCGATCGCCCTCGCGGTGATTGCATTTTTGTTCGTGAATACCAAGTCTCTATTCGGCTTAATGATGCTGGCGACTTTAATTTTAGCCTTGATTGCCCCAAAATTGAGTCTGCCCAGTTTGCTCGGTGGAATCGTGGGATTTGGACTGATTATTGCTTTATTTGGGAGTACCGAATTTGGACAGGAACGCCTAGGTTCCCTGGGAGCAACCCCCCTCGGAAATCCAGACATGGAGCTTTGGCGAGCAATTCTCCTCGCCCAAGGAGATGGCAATAGCTTCAATTGGCGTTTAGCCCAATGGACTTATTTAATTAAGCAATGGCAGGATTATCCTTTATTAGGATTTGGACTGGGGACGAACAAATATGTTAGTGCTAATGGTCTTGAACCTCATAATGATTATGTTCGCGCTCTTGTAGAAGGCGGAGTGCTGGGGTTTATCTTGTTTTTGTTATTGTTACTGATCACAATCGCCCGCCTGATTTGGCTGATTCGAGCTGCTCCTGCCGGGAGTGCTCAGCGCAATTTTTGCTTCACGTTGTTAGCCATTTGGCTCTCGATTCCGGTGGGAATGATCACCGAGAATATCTGGACTCATACCACCTTATTTTTATATTGGTGGGCTATGGTTGCCATTGCCGGTTGGGATTGGGACGAGAGGCGATCGCCAACTTCCTTAGTTGCCTGTTCAACTCTTCCCCCCAACCCTCATCCCCTTTCTTTTTCCTAGGAAACCATTCTCATGCCTAAAGTATCCGTGATTATTCCCGCCTATAATGCCATGACCTATCTGCCGGAAACTCTCAAGAGTTTGCTGGATCAGACCTATTCCGATTTTGAGGCGATTATCATTAATGATGGCAGTACCGATCGCACGGAAGCATGGGTCTCTCAACAAACTGACCCTCGGATTAAACTGATTTCTCAACTTAATAAAGGCTTGTCCGGAGCTAGAAATACCGGAATTGCAGCCGCAACGGGAGACTATTTAGCCTTTTTAGATGCGGATGATTTATGGCATCCGACTAAACTCGAAAAACAAGTAGAATGCCTTGACAACCATCCAGAGATTGGATTGGTTTATACCTGGGTAGCCCTCATCAATGAACATGGCATCCCTACGGGCAGACTATTTAAAAATTCCCAGGAAGGCCATGTTTGGGAGCATCTCATCCTGCAAAATATTGTCGAGAGTGGCAGTGTGGCAATGGTGCGTCGCCAGTGTTTTGAAACCTGTGGCGTATTCGATATTAATTTACGCTCCTTCGTAGAAGATTGGGATATGTGGTTGCGAATTGCCTTACACTATCCCTTTAAAGCCATATCCGAACCCCTAGTTTATTACCGGCAACATTCCCAGAGTGCTTCCCGAAATTGGGCCGCAATGGAACAAAGTTATGGCCTGGTGATTGAAAAAGCCTTTGCTGCGGCCCCTAGCCATTACCAATATCTTAAGGGAGCCAGCTATGCCCGAGCCTATCTTTGTTTGGCCTGGAAACCCTTACAAAGCGTCCAAAAAGATTACAAAAAATCCCAGGAATTTGCCACTCAAGCGGTTACCCAAGACCCTCAAGTACGTTGGCAGCGCGAGTATCTGCGTCTGCGGATTGCGATCGCCTTAATGGCCGGACTAGGACCGGAAAACTACAGCAAATTTTTGCGCTTCTTTCATACCCTGCGTCGTCGCGTAAAACTGCCATAAAACCAACAAAAAATCAATACCTTGTGATGTTCTATCCTACCCTCATTCTATTCTTAAAATTTTAAAAATGTTTATATATAATTCACGGCGATACGGGTATTTTTGAAAGAATATTAACCTTGATTAATTAAGAGATTTGAAAAAGTGGCGATGAAGCACAAAAGTCAAATTAGTTATTTTGTAATGATGCTGCTGGTGGCAAGTGTGCTCAGTGGAACTCTCCTCTCAGCAGAGAGCAACAGTTGCGGTCCCGGTAGCCCGCGAAATAAACATCAATGGCCCTTTTCCTGCCATAGCATTTGGAATCGGCCCATTGGGTCCAAAGCTGCATATATTCCAGCAGAAATCGGTCCATCACCCTGGGTTTCCGCAGAAGTGAACTACTTCATCATCACCACCGATAACGACCCCGTTGTTCCCTGGTATTTTCCCCTCAATTGGGGACCGGGACGTTGTGAACTCGGAGGGAAATTACTCGGAGAAATTCACGTTCCGCATAATTTAATTCTATCCGACGCAACCCCAACCAAAACCCCCAATAATGCGGCGGCCTTTTTAGCCCCCGATGGCCGAACCTTGATTCAAATGAATCCTCTGACTCGATGCGAACCCGGGGGCCCGGTATTTGGACATCCAACCCCGGGCCCAGAGGATATTTATGGGCCGGGAATCACCGGAGGACAAGGGGGTTCGGGATTATCGAGCATTGGCGGGACGATTCGCCTGGGGGAACTTCTACCGGAAGCGCCTCCCATTCGTCATGCCTTAAAGCTGTTAATTTACGCCCATAAGTATCTTTATCATAATCCCCCGGGCTATCGATGGCCTGCGATTCGGGCCGATGCTTATGCGTTTAATCCCGATAGCCGTTCCCGCTATGGGGGGTCAAATCCCAATTTAGTCATGGGTGCGTTGCTTGCCATTCCCCCAGATGTTACCGCAGAAACTCTTGGATTAAAAACGATTCCGGGGAAAAAATTATTCGAGGTTCTTCAAGATTATGGAGGTTATATTGTAGATGATACCGCGATTGATACTCATAATATCGCCATTGAAAACGGGGTGGAAGAAGAATTTTTGGCCACTTATGGATATACATTTGGTGGCACGTCCGGGGATTTTTTTGACGATGTAAATCAGTTATTTCAAGCCCTGGCGATCGTTCAAAATAATTCCGAAAGTCGGAAGGGAGGGGGAGGAACCCCGCGTCGTCCGTTAGCCCCTCCTTTGGAATATTAGGCGGGGGCTAACCGATGGCTAATCAATGATAAATTATCCAATATTCATTAACCTGGGTTAACGGCCTGGGGTCCTCTGTGATTTCTGTTTTACTCAAAAATACACTCAACTAACCATCGTGAATATATCCTCATCACACCCACTAGAATCTCATGTCAAGCCTACGATTGCCTTACTTCCTTATGCGGACTTAATTGATGACTTTTTAGACAGTCTCAATATTTCTTTGGAAACCTTTTGTCAAGAATTTGTCGGGAGTTGGATGTTTGGCTATGTGGATGCTCTGAACCGGGTGGGAGTCCGAACGGTCTTATTTTGTATTTCCACTCAGGTTGAAAAACCCTCTCGGTTTGTTCATCAGCCTACCGGGACTCAAATCTGTGTCTTACCCCCTTGGCCGATTTATAATGTTTATCGCCGGATTCGCTTAAAGTTGCTGCGAGGTTATGGGGTTCAAGAGGGGGAAACGTTTAAAAATTTTCAGGATAGTAATTCCCTGCGGAAGTCCTTCTTGAGCGTCTTGAAAAATCTCGTCAAAAGCGGAGGGAGTTATTTAGCTACGCCTCTGGATTTGCTGGCGCAAGAATTACGGAAGGAGAATTGTCAAGCCATTTTATGTCAAGAGTATGAGTATGCTCGGTTTGATAGTTCGGTGTTGTTAGGAAAGTGGATGGGGTTGCCGACTTATGCCACCTTCCAAGGGAGCGATCGCACGAAGAGTTTGATAGAAGTTCCGGGACGATATCTGGCGTTCCATAGCTGTGCTGGTGTGATTGTTGCCAGCCAAACGGAAGCAGCACGGATTCGTCATCAGTATGGCATTTCTGCATCCAAAATTGCCCGAATTTTTAACCCTTTAGATGTGGTTGCATGGCAAAGGCAAGATCAAGCGGCAGCGCGAAATAGTTTGGGGATTCCGTTGAATGCGGAGGTAGTCGTCTGGCATGGACGAATAGATATACAGGACAAAGGTTTAGATATTTTGTTAGCGGCGTGGCAACAAATCTGTGGCGATCGCCCGGATCGGGATTTACGCCTGCTGATCGTGGGTACGGGTACAGAGGCGGACGTTTTTCAGGAACGGATTGACGAGATGTCACTGCGGGGAATCCTGTGGTTAAACCAGTTTGTCTGCGATCGCACGGTGATTCAACAATACCTGTCTGCCGCCAATATTTATGCCTTTCCTTCCCGTCAAGAAGGCTTTCCTGTGGCTCCCATTGAGGCCATGTCTTGCGGTCTGCCCGTAGTCGCTGCGGATGCGTCAGGGATTGCGGATATTCTGGAAGGAGGGGAAGACTCCGGTGGTATGATTGTGCCTCGGGGAGATGCTGCTGCATTGGCGATCGCCTTGGGACGGTTGTTAGATGATCCTGCATGGAGTCGAGAACTAGGTTCCCGTGCTCGCGATCGGGTAGAACGTTATTTTTCCCCAGAAGTCATTGGCAAACAACTACGGGATGTTCTTTTACCTCACTCTGTTCACCCTCGTGCCGTGGAGGGGATAAAAGCCTGATGAAACTTAAGAAAATTAGAGAGATATTTTCGGGCCAATTTATTCAGAATGTTGGCTGGATGGGCGGTGCAGAATTATTCAATCGCATCTTCCGATTAGCGACCACGGTCACCCTTGCCCGCACCTTTAGTGCTTATGATTACGGACTCACTGCCGTGATTTTTACCGTGGTTGAATTCGCCAATGTATTCACCCTGAGAAAGGGAATCGGGGCGAAAATCATTCAGGCAGAAGAGGGTGAAATCCTGGTGATTAGCAATACCTCTTATTGGCTGAACTGGATGTTATGCTTGGGCATTTTTGTTCTGCAACTCACCTTAGCATTTCCGATTAGCCTATTTTACGGCAGCCCAGAACTGGTTTGGCCGATTTGTGCCTCAGCTTTAATGTACTTGATGATGCCTTTTTACCTGATTCATGCTGCATTAATTCAACGGGAAAATCGCCTTAAAGTCACCGCCTTATGTCAGGTCTTACAATCCCTAGTTGCTAACGCCATCACCGTCATATTAGCCCTGTTAGGAATGGGAGTCTGGGCCGTAGTTTGGCCCATGATTCTAACGACTCCCATCTGGATTATCGTTCTTTGGCGATATCACCCGTGGCGGCCCCCGCAAGCCTTTAGCCTACATCGATGGCAAGAAATTGTTCATTTTGGCGGCAACTTACTCGGGGTCCATTTATTACAGCAGGTCCGGAATAACATCGATTATTTAATTATTGGTCGCGGGTTGGGAATGGATGCCTTGGGCTTATATTATTTTGCCTTTAATGCCGGATTCGGGATTAGTCGCAATGTGATTAGTGCCTTTACCTCCGCCTTGTTTCCCTATTTGTGTCAAGTTCAGCATGATATCCAGCAGCTAAAAGCTAGATATTTCAGCAGCTTGAAAAAAACTTTTTCGATTATCGGACCCTTTATTGCGTTGCAGGCAGGTTTAGCACCCTTCTACGTCCCGTTGGTATTTGGGGAAAAATGGACCGAAGGAATTCCGATCTTAATTTTGATTTGCCTGTCGGTCCTGCCTTTTTCTTTTTCCATCTTTACCAACGACCTCCTCAATACCGTCGGAAAAACCCGAATCACCCTGTACTTGAATCTGATTTATACCTGCATCTTTGGTGTGACGTTATTGATTTGCGTCCGTTGGGGAATCCTGGCGGTAGCGGCAGGTGTTCTTTTGTCTCAGTTGATGGTTTCACCAATCTTTGGAATCTGGGCGATCGCCAAAGTCTTTAAAAAAGATTCCCCATTGGTTGCTCTCAAATAATTATTACCCATATAGAACGATGAAGCGCTCTTATTCTTTTTCACCAAAGTCCCAAAAAATTGTTGGCCCAGAAGTTACTCAAAAGCTGACCCCAATGGCCCTTGAACATACTCGAATTCACAATGAAAATATCGTAGCTATCCTGGACCCCAAAGAATTAATTAATGCTTGGAGATTTGATGGAATGGCTAAGTATATCTATGCTAAATATCGAGAGGTGGGCATAGAGTCTGATTGGGCCTTGAGACTTTACTGTGATAATGTTCGGGCCTTGAATGGCTATCAAGAACCAGATGGATCGGGTAAAGAAGGAAAAACCGCATTTGTTGAAGCGTTTAACCGGGTTTTAGATTCGATTAAAGAGTCCGGGTTTGACACAAGAAATTTTTTAGTGCCTATGGTGAATGATTTTCTGGTGGATGGCGGACATCGCACAGTCGCTTGTATTTTATATGATTGCGATATAGCCGCTTTATTAACCACAGAAATTGACGAAAATAATCCTCCGTTACCAGCGGATTATCGCTACTTTGAAGAACGAGCATTTAATCGGATATTTTCCGATGCAATGGCTTTAGAATATTGTCGATTAAAGCCCAATACTTATTTGGTTATTATAGAACCGTCATTCAGGGGCAAATCTCAAGAAATTGAAGAGATTCTGAAGACCCAAGGCCGCATCTATTATGAAAAAGATGTTTTCTTATGGAAGTCAGGGATGGCTCATCTAAGCTATCATCTTGCTCTCATCAATGGGACCGAAGACAAGAAACCCCCGCGTTTGGGAATTACCCGAGTTTATATGTTTGAATCGGAAACCTTAGAGGAGGCGATCGCAGCGAAACAGAAGATAAATGCGTTAGGGGGTTACAAAAGTGAATCGGTGTACCTAACCCAAACCCATAATCAGACCCTAGAGTTGGCTGAACTGTTGTTGAACGACAACAGTATCAGGTTTTTAAATAGGACTCAATTGAATCCCTCTTCGCCCTTTCACGAGCAATTAACTCAGTATCGCCAAGAGTTAGAAGAAAATAAAATCGATTCGGAGTGGGTTTGTTTGAGCGATCGCGCCGTACTTGCCGCATACGGGATCCGAGATTGCAAGCAGCTAGATGTTCTGCACAAAGGATTTGAGCAGATTACTCAACTGATGATCGCCTCCAGTCACAACTCCCAACTTCCCGCCAATGGACTGCAAAAAGACGACATCATTTTCAATCCGGAACATTATTTCTACTACGCCGGTTTAAAATTTGCTTCCCTAGACACTGTGATTGCCCTCAAGCAAGCACGCAAAACCCCACAAGACCTAGAAGACTTGCAAGCGATTTCGACCTTTTTAAACGCTCAAAAATCGAGCCGGTCTCAGTTAGATTATGCAGTCCAACTCGCCTTCAGCCCTTGGGGTATCTACTGGCTCAAAAAGCAAGGAAATATCTTCTTTAAAAGACTGGGTAGAGCATTACTCAGACGGTCTCAAACCCTGTTGGCTAACCTGAACCCTAACAGTCGGGTCGGGTAAGTACAGTTTTAATTTTCAAGGACAAGAAACCGAGGGTTTGGCCCAAATTGGGTGCAGAGTAAGTAAGCAGAAATCGCGTGAAAACACAGGGTTTCTCATCTCACCCATACTGGATCTTCGGACTAGGTTTAAAGAAGGAAAATGCCAGAGAATCGGTTTCTGGACTGTTAAAACTAGCCTTGAACCTCCGTCCCCCACAGCATCTGTGCCAATCGGTCCCCATAGCTGGGTTTGGCCGATTTCGAGGGACTAAACCAGCGATCGAGCATATTGGCAGTAATCTGTAATTCCTGGTGCGATCGCTCTCCTGCTGGGATTTCTTCTACCCAAAACTCCATCCATTTTCCATGAGGTTACCCATGCTCCCTACCCCAATGGCATCCGCCGATCTCATTTAGTCCTGGTTACGGATGGAGCCGGGCTGACTACCCCCCGAGAATTTCCCTTATAGCCCGGTTTTAGAGTAGTCCATGAGCTATATTCCCCTTTTTTCGGAAGTGCTGGGGGTTCGAGGATCCTCGAACCCACATTCCGCAGGTCAAATAGTAGAGTATGGAATATACTAAAACTATGACAGACATATAGCCAGTCTTTCAGGATTTTGACAATCCACGTCGGAGGCCCCCAACATCAGGCGGCCCAGAGCGTCCGAGGGGACGGGGATGAGGGACTAATACTCCATACGGTATTTAAAGGTCTATAAAAAATTATTGTAGGGGCGCAATGCGCCTCGGGGGCTTCGAGCATCGAAGCCCCTACAAATACAGCTTGACGCGGCTCGTTTTTATAGACTTATCAGTATTGCGAAATTCCATATGATTTAGACTCGCTATAGCATCCTCTATTATAGTAAAGGATATTGACCACTGTGGCATAGTCTCCGGCATCATTGATGAGATCGGGCTCGTCTATCGCGATTAACCGGGAACTATCGCCCCACCCTAGAACCCTCGTGAGTCCGGGAATCATCGTCAAAGCTATGATTATCAAGGGTTTACGCTTGGTGAGCGCCCCTCACTATTTATTGTCCCAATTCTTGGTCGACAAAGCCACCCCACACTTGTTAGGAGAAGGGATAACACCATTCCACCTCAATGATAGGGATTGATCCTCACTCCCTAAAATCAACACAATTACTTTTAAGGTTAAGCCATGCCAAAAGTTTCTATTATTATCCCGGCCTATAATGCAGAAGCCACGATTTTAGAAACTATTGATTCAGTGTTAAAGCAAACGTTTACCGACTTTGAAATTCTAGTCATTAATGATGGATCTCAGGATAAAACCCCAGCTTTAGTTGAAGCGATTTCCGACCCTCGGTTACAGATTATAACCTATCCCAATGGGGGAGTTGGTGTGGCTCGTAATCGTGGAATTGCTTTAGCAAAGGGAGAATTTATTGCATTTTTAGATGCGGATGATTTATGGACAACCGATAAGCTAGAGAAACAATACGATGCCTTGCAGGAGTCTCCAGAAGCAGGGGTTGCTTATAGTTGGACTTGTTTTATGGATGTAGACGGGACCGCAACTCCTCCAACCTTTCATCCTTCCCCGCGATATGAATGGACGGGAAATGTCTATGAGCGCTTATTAGTTCAAGACTTTATTCATAGTGGATCTAATACATTAATCCGAAGAGAGGCTATTGCATCAGCGGGAGAATTCGATAGCACTTGTGCCAGTTGTGAAGATTGGGACTATTGGCTCAGAGTGGCAGCAAATTGGTCGTTTGTTGTGGTTCCTCGTTATCAAATTTTGTACCGACGGATGCCTGGATCTATGTCTTCAAAAGTTGAAGTGATGAAACGAGAAGCCTTAATTGCAATGGAAAAAGCCTATCAAGCGGCTCCGCCAGAATTGCAACCTTTGAAAATTCTAACTCTAACCAATTTTCATAAATATTGTGCTGAACTTTATTTGCAACGTAGTGACGATATTAATGCAGTTCGGGAAGCCGGAAAACACCTGCGATTGGCTATTTTCATGCAGCCGAAAATGATTGGCGATCGGACCACTCAGAAAATAGCAGTCAAGCTGTTAATTAAAATGCTTCTACCTAAATCCATTGCAAATCATCTGCTTCAGTTTATCCGAAAGCCCCTAGGGATGTCGGATCCAAGGTTACTCTCCTAGGGGTGAAATTCAAGGAATTCTCGCCGAAATTGTGCCATATTTGAGACAGCAACCCATTCAGAATATCCGAAAAGTAGGAAATTGATTAGTTTATGTTAATTCAAAAAATAAGAAGTATATTTTCCGGTGAATTTATCCGCAATGTGGGCTGGTTAGGCGGAGCTGAATTATGCAATAGGGTCTTTCGTTTAGCCACCACTGTGACCCTAGCTCGAACCTTTAGTAGGGAAGACTATGGACTGACGGCGATCGTTTATACCGTAGTTGAATTAGCCAATGTCTTTACCCTGCGCCAAGGCATTGGTGCAAAAATTGTTCAAGCCGATCGCGAAGATGTAGAAGTTCTCAGTAATACCTCTTACTGGTTGAACTGGATGTTATGTATTTTCATTTTTGTGGGTCAAGGAGTTGGATCATTAATTATTTCAAATTTTTACCAGAATGACCGATTGATTTTACCAATTACAACCGCAGGTATTATGTATTTGATGATGCCGCTTTATTTAATTAATTCTGCATTAATCCAGCGAAAAAATAAGTTAAAAATTATTGCTTTATGTAATGGAATTCAATCATTACTAGCCAATATAGTCACTGTTATTTTAGCCCTGATGGGATTGGGGGTTTGGGCAATTGTCTGGCCTATGGTTCTCACGACTCCTGTCTGGATTATTATTACGTGGAAATATCAAAGCTGGCGACCGCCTAACTTTTTTACCTTACTCCGGTGGCAAGAAATAACCTCATTTGGAGGGAACCTTTTAGGGGTTGAACTTTTAGGTAAAATCAGGGGAAATATAGATTATTTGATGATTGGGCATTTTCTGGGAATTGAGGCTTTAGGGTTGTATTATTTCGCTTTTAATGCTGGCTTGGGAATTAGTATGAACGTCATTAATGCCTTTAATTCTGCCCTTTTTTCTTATTTTTGTGAGGTCAAAAATAATTTAGAGAAACTCAAAGAGCGGTTTTGGATAAGCCTCAAAAAAACCTACATAATTATTGGACCCTTAATTATTTTACAATCCTGTTTAGCCCCGTTTTATGTTCCGATTATTTTTGGAGAAAAATGGCAACCTGCTATTCCAATTTTAATTCTGATCTGCCTTTCAGCGATGCCTATTTCTTTAGGAGCAAACGCATTTCATCTCCTGAATGCCGTGGGAAAAACTCATATTACTCTCTACTGGAATATAATTTTTACTGTAGCTTTTGCCCTCGTTATTTTAGGTGTAATTCAAGGAGGTATTATCTGGGTTGCTGTTGCCGTATTAGCCTATCAGTTTCTAGCTGTTCCCCTCTTTACCGTTTGGTCTTTTAACTATATTTTCACAAAGAAGCTCAAAGTTTAAACCTTCTATCTCTTATCTATAGCGTTTCTCATATTTATAAGATCAAGGGATGGCGGCCCCAAACATAAGGCGGCCCGCTTTGGGCCGCCTTATGCTTTGAAAAGTACCTCACCAATCCGAGAACTGCTATATATGGATAAAAACCAGCATGAATAAAACCTAGCTCGTCTAAATATTTTCATCAGGGATCTAACACAAGACTGTCCAAAATTTCAATCATTATTCCCCAGCATAATCTCGAAACAACCCTTGCCGCCCCCTTCATATCTGTTCAAAAGCAAAGCTATCTGGATTGGGGGTTTCCTTCGATGGTTGATTAAACGCTGGATTTTAAGCCGATTTTCCCCCGGGACTAAACCCTCATCAACTTTGAGGTAAATCAAGCGCGATATCGAAGCGTTGTTGCTGTGGTATTATTGTATGAGATGATGGCAGGTCCTGCCTTAGAGACAGTTCAGGATAAGTTTATTGAGGCAATCAATATGGAGAATACCTCTAGCAGTCGGGTTTGGCAAGAAGAAAAAATTGATAAATCTCTACTCATCAAAACCCCAGCGCTCACCCTTACATAACGACTGGTTAATAAATATCAGCGGATCAAGAATGAAATCCTGAAACTTATCGAAAATTAGGGATAAAAAATATCAATTTTCCCTTCTCAATCATTGATTTAAACCTCCTTCTCAAACCAAATTTTACTTTATGTCTCCGACTATTTCCATTGTCATCCCGGCTTATAATGCTGCTGCCACCATCTTGCAAACCCTAGATTCAGTGTTTCAGCAAACCTTTAGTGATTTTGAAGTTCTAGTTATTAATGATGGCTCTACGGACCAAACCTTAGACCTATTGCAAACGATTGAAGACAAACGGTTGCAGATTTTTACTTATGAAAATCGAGGCGTTTCGGTGGCGAGAAATCGAGGGATTTCTTATGCTAGAGGAGAATTTATTGCGTTCTTGGATGCCGATGATTTGTGGAGTCCTGATAAACTCGAATTACAATTTGCTGCGCTGCAAGAGCATCCGGAAGCTGGGGTAGCCTATAGCTGGAATTATTATCAGTATGAAACGCCAGCAAAGTCTTACGCTGAAACATCCAACTCATTCCAAGGGAATGTTTATGCAGATTTATTGATTAAAAATTTTATTCAGAATGGTTCTAACCCCTTGGTGAGAAAAGAAGCAGTCGCCTCGGTGGGACTCTTTGACCCCACCTTGAAGTCTTGTCAAGATTGGGACTATTATTTACGATTAGCTCAGAACTGGCCCTTTGTTTTAGTCCCCAAAGTCCAAGTGATTTATCGGCAATCTGCGAATTCAGCGACTTCTAATATAGAAGTTATGGAGTATTATCTTTTGCTGTTAATTAATCGCACATTTGAGTCCGTCCCCCAAGAATTAAAACCCTTGAAAAACCAAAGCCTCTCCTGGGTTTATCAATATATTGCCGAACATTACTTAAAAAGCCAGAAGGCTACCCTTAAGCAGTTATCTGGAGTTGGAATTAAATTGTGTAAAACAATTTATTTACATCCCCCCCACTTATTAGAGGAATACACTCAAAGTTTAATTAGAATGTTTTTAAAACAATTGTTTTTGCGGCTGACTAACCCCAAAAGCCGCCCTCAATTACAAAAAACATGAAACCCAAAAAAATTAAAGACTTTTTTAGTAAATTCAATCTGAAGTAAATTTCAAAATCATGACAAAAATATCTATCATTATCCCGGCTTATAATGCGGAGAAAACCATCATCGAAACTTGGGAATCGATTCAAAATCAAACCTATTATGATTGGGAAGTGATTGCCGTTGATGATGGTTCAACAGACAATACCTTGACCGTTCTCAAGACTATTGATGACCCGCGATTGAAAGTATTTTCCTATCCCAATGCCGGAGTATCTATTGCCCGAAATCGAGGTCTTGCAGAGGCGACGGGAGACTATATCGCATTTTTAGATGCCGATGACTTATGGACTCCAGATAAATTAGAGTTACAATTAGCGGCACTAGAAAGTAACCCCCAGGCCGGGGTTGCTTATAGTTGGGTGATTTTTTTCAATTCAGAACGCAATACGCAGGCTCCAGGTCATCCTCACGATTTCGAGGGCAATGTTTATCCAGCGTTATTGTTAAATAACTTTTTAGCCAATGGCTCAAATCCCTTAGTCTCCCGAAAAGCGGTTGAGTCCGTGGGAGACTTTGACCCGACCTTTCCCCACTGTGCAGATTGGGATTATTATCTCCGCCTTGCCGCTCAATGGCCTTTTGTTTTGGTGCCACAGCATCAAGTTCTGTATCGTCAATCGGTGGGGTCAATGACTTCAAAAATTGAGAGCATTGAACATCAACTGTTAACGATGTTGGAGAAACAGTTTACCACGATTGCTCCCGAGGAATACCAGCGGCTGAAACCTCAAAGTTTAGCCTGGATTTATGAATATTGTACCCAACAATATTTAGAATATGGTAGCAGTCGCCAGGACATTGAGCGCGCAAGGCAGAAACTGGCGCAAGCGATTCGCCTCCATCCCCCGATTATCTTTGACGAATATGGCCGATCGCTCCTGCGAGGGTTGATTAAACGGTGGGTTCTCACTCGATTTTCCCCCCGCATCAAACCCTCCATCTAGGCGGATCATAACCGGCGATCGCTTCTCATCCTGTTAAAACTCCACCGTGGCACAGATGAAGGCGACTGCACTTTCCCATTGCACTGTTTGATGGAGGAGATGGTCCTGGAATGCATCGGCAACTGCCTGAACCTCTGTCATAGAGAGCATCTGTGCCAATCGGTCCCCATAGCTTGGTTTGTCCGATTTTGAAGGAGTAAACCAGCGATCGAGCATGGCGGAAGTAATCTGTAATTCCTGGTGCGATCGCTCAACTTGCACTTCTACCCGAAACCCCACGGATTCTAAATCCCGTTGCAAATCCGCTGCATCCCAATTCACCATCGCATCCCGGGAATCTTGATAAATCGCCTCTTCTGCTGCCATCAGCCGATCGCCTAAATTCCCCTTCAGTCCTTTCCCCCCTAACAACCGATACAAGCGCTGAGTATAACGCGGCAGGGTTTCCCCTAACACTAAGCATCCCGACTCCGACAGCAGGGATGCCAAACTCGCAGCGATCGCCATTTTATCCCCTTGCCGAACCAAAGCATTTCGGCCCAGAATGCGGTCAAATTTGACGCCAGGGGCTTGCTTTTCCAAGGTTTGCCGAATTTCAGATACAGACGATGCCATCACCATTGGCCGCATTAACTCCGGCAGGGAGGCCGATTGTTCTGTTAACGCCCTCACTTCTGACTCTTGACGGGCGATCGCATAAACTCCCCCTTCTGGGACTCGTCGGACTGCCTCCCAAGTGAGTAACCCACTTTGGGCGTTCAAATCCAGAATCAGGTGATGCCGTTGGGGTTGCGCTATTTCAAAGAGGCGATCGCGCACTTCTCCGAGGCGACTGCCGACTTGTCCTAATGTGCGCTGTAACCAGCGCTCGGCCCTGCGATCGCCAGGACCATAAGTGAGAACCTCTGCCGGGGCCACCCCCACTCCTTCCACCATTGCCGCTAACTGCGCTTCCCTCTGTCGCGCCACCTGGGTGGCAATTTCCGCCTCCTTCCCCTGATTAGAGGGTTGATAAAACACCTGTCCCTGCAAACTTTGAGGTAAATATTGTTGTTCTACCCAATGATCTCGATAGGCGTGAGGATACAAATATCCGGCACCATGTCCGAATCCCTTTTTATCCCGATTGGCATCCTTCAAATGGCTGGGAACCTCTGCCTCGCGTTCTTTTTCTACCGTAGCTAAGGCATCAAAAAAGCCCATAATACTGTTAGATTTGGCAGCGGTGGCTAAGTATAACGTAGCTTGGGCTAAATGATATCGTCCTTCAGGCATTCCTACGCGATCGAAACTTTGGGCACAAGCATTCACCATTACCACAGCATTGGGGTCCGCCAGTCCAATATCCTCACTGGCTAAAATCAACATCCGCCGGAAGATAAAGCGCGGATCTTCCCCAGCATAGACCATTTTGGCTAACCAGTATAGGGCCGCATCCGGGTCAGAACCGCGTAAACTTTTGATAAAAGCACTGATGGTATCAAAGTGAGCATCCCCTTCCTTGTCATATAAAACCGCCCGTTTCTGGATGGATTCTTCAGCGACATCCAAGGTGATGTGAATCTTGCCGGTGTCATCTGGAGGGGTTGTTTCTACTGCTAATTCTAAGGCATTCAAGAGCGATCGCGCATCGCCATTGGCAACATCAACCAGATGAGCCGTTGCCTCTGGATCCAGATGGACCTGGAGATGTCCATATCCGCGATCGCCATCGTTTAAGGTTTGCTCACAAATGTGCTGTAAATCCGTGGGAGTTAGGGGAGTGAGTTGGAAAATGCGCGATCGACTGACTAGGGCTTTATTGACTTCAAAATAGGGGTTTTCTGTGGTTGCTCCAATTAAAATCACGGTGCCATTTTCCACCCAAGGTAAGAGTGCATCCTGTTGGGATTTATTAAACCGATGGACTTCATCAACAAATAAAATGGTTCGTTGGGAAGATTCCTGGCGATGCTGTTGAGCAGAGGCGATCGCCTCCCGAATCTCCTTCACCCCAGAAAGCACCGCATTAATGGCAATAAACTGAGCTTGGGTACTATTAGCAATCACCCGCGCTAAAGTAGTTTTTCCCGTCCCTGGAGGACCATAAAAAATCAAAGAAGAGAGTTGATCCGCCTGAATTGCCCGACGCAACAACCGTCCCTCTCCCAAAATATGCGCTTGTCCAATAAATTCCTCTAAGTAACGGGGTCGCATCCGTGCCGCCAACGGTGCATCTTTCTCAATCTGTGGTTGTGTTTTTGTCTTAAATTTCATTATCAAAATTAAACGTAATAAAACCCACAACTAAAGTCGTTCTCTTCAGTTCGTAGTAACGACTTCAGTCGTTCTCTTCAGTTCGTAGTAACGACTTCAGTCGTTCTCTTCAGTTCGTAGTAACGACTTCAGTCGTTCTCTTCAGTTCGTAGTAACGACTTCAGTCGTTCTCTT
>NZ_JAMXOT010000132.1 GCF_024220515.1 Oscillatoria sp. HE19RPO | reverse complement strand
AAAAAATAAAACCTTCAAAAAACCCGCAGGCTCAAGCCTGGGGCTACACGGACAAAGCGGTGCCTGCGCGGGCTAAAAGAGCCTTGTTAGGTGCGATCGCATCAAAGCAAGGATGATTTATTTGTTGGAATCCCCTAAAGCATAGCCTTGGCAAGGGGAGGGTTAAGGTGGGGTCCCCAATTTATGCCAGATTTATACTCGTTTTCAATCCACCTCCGGTCCCCTCCCCTTGGCAAGGGGGGGGTTAGGGTGGGGTCCCCATTGATGCCAGATTTATACTCGTTTTCAATCCACCTCCGGTCCCCTCCCCTTGGCAAGGGGAGGGTTAGGGTGGGGTCCCCAATTTATGCCAGGATAATAGTTGTTTTCAACAGAGACAGTTCCCCTTTTTCATCTCGATTTCCCCCGTACAAATCAAAGCAGACTTCCATCCCTCCCGCTTCCTGTTCCGTAACCCGAAGAATCCCAAAATTATTATAACGACAGACTGCTAAATTCTCAAAATGATAGGGTTGATTTTCCGGGCGATCGCCTAAATCTCCTTCCGGTTTAACTAACATTTCTAAAATCCGCCGTTCCATTCCCTTCAAATGAGCATAAGCAATCCCACTGGAAGTCACCTGAAAAACCTGGGCCCCAGGAAAATCGGGATGAGACAGTTTAAACGCCGCCCCAATATGAACATCCCCACTAATAAAAATAACACGCCGCTGCATCTCTTGGGAAAGCTGAAAGACTAACTTTAACAAATGATTTCGCTCATCCCAATTGCTTTGATGTTCCCAATGGTCCCGTTGATCATCTTGATATCCAAACAAACTTAAGTCAATTTTGTTAATCACAAAACTACTTAAATGAACCACGGGTACTGGAGATACAATAAATAAAACTTCGGAATCGGATTGATACGCATTGGCAATCCACGCTTCAAATCGACTCCACTGTTTTAATCCTAACGACCGATGATGTTCGCGATTATAATTGCGATTTCCGCGCATATCTAGGACATAAAACCCACAACGTCCGCAATCAAATCCATAGTCAAACTGATTATTGGCAAAATCAGTTTCAGGATTATGAGAATGTTCATATTCCCAATAAACCTGTCGGGCCGCCTCAAACATTTCATCAGCAAACTGCAATTGTTGCGACTTATTTCGCAGTTGCCAGGAGGTATCTAGCAATCCCGCTAGTTCATCTGGAGTATAAGACCCCCATCCATCGACAATTTCATGATCATCCCAGATCATATAAGTGGGAAATCTCCGATAAATGCGCTGCACTTCGGGAATTCCCCAATATCCCCGATAAATATCCCGATACCAAGTAATCATATCCTCGCGAGTCGGATTCTGGGATTTGACCTTCCGCAACCATTCCCAGATACTCAAGTCGGGGTTGCCATCTACATAGACTTGATCTCCCGTTGCTAACACAAATCGCGCATTCACCTTGGAGAGTTCCTCGTTAAAGCGGTCCCACATCTCCACATTGGCCAGACGCCGCCCTTCATAAGGCATATGACAACTATAAATGCCAAAATTGATGGTTTTCGGATGTTCTGGAAAGGTCTGAAACCACAGGAGTTCCTCATGTCCCAACTCCCAGGGAGAATCCCGGTTGGGGTCAAATAACGCATAGTAATAGCGAGTATCCGGCGTGAGATTCATCAGTTCCATGACGCCGGTGAGGTCGGTTTCCGGGGTAAGTGAGAGGGGGAGAACAATTTCCGGGGAAAATTCTTCCGTATGAGACGGAGTGGTCAAGCGTAACTGGTACTCACGGCGATCGCCTAAACTCAACAAAGGAATCCCCTGAGTCGGAATGGGACGGGAAGAAACCAGCAACCAGTATTCCCCCGGTTCACCCACCCGAAACCAGAGGCGCACTGTGGTGGGGGTGGTATGACCGATAATACTGGTTTGCTCTAAGGGTGAATTCGGCCAAGGACGCTGTTGAGCATCGTAAAACTTCAGAGGGCGATTCATAAGGGTTTCTCGTCTCCATTGCACGGATAGGGAAGGACCATTCTATTATCTAGGCAATGGAGACACTGGATTCACCCCCTGGAAGTTCTGATTGACTTTACCGGGGTTCTCCAATCAGACTGCGGATCTGAGGCATCTCATCTTTTCGGGATTGGGTATCGTCCCCGATCGCCATTCTGATGGGGTGGGGGTCGCTTAAAAGCGGGCGATCGCAGCAACGGCACCCTCTGCTGGCATTTTGTCCTGGGGTTCTACATACACCGTCCCCCCATTAATCGCCGTATAAACCGCCGCAAAGTCTAACAAATCCTCATCATCCGGTTGAGCTTCTTCATGAATTTCTACCTGATTGGTTTCCGGATTAAACTGTCCCCATTGATGCTGATCTAAGGCCACAAACAGGGAATCCAACCGTTGATAATAGGCCGCAGAAACAATCTCCTCCAGCTTAGTCACAGTTTTGTCCGGTTGAGCACCACTGAGGTCTTGGTAGCGTTGTACCGCTTCTGTATAGGACTGCTCAAAATACGGCTGAACAATCTCCCAAGTGAGGGTTTGCAATTCGTCCGGTTTGAGCATTTTTGGATTGCCTGCCATGCCATCAAAGAGCAAATGGGGATAAGAGTTTGCCTCATGATAAAGCGGCATCAAATATTCCACCCCGGCCAAAACCAGGGGTGCATTCTCATCCTTGAGGCGATCGAAAATTCCCTTATCCACCTGATGAAAATATTGCAAAATATCCAGGTAAATCTTATCCACATCGGGGCTACCCTGTCCGTGATAAGCCCCCACTTCCGGTGCCCGGTTGTTCGTTCCACCGCGAGAGGTGAACACTCGGAATTGGGTGTTACTGAAGTCATCATACATCACGGCTTGGTCAATATTATCGGGGATATTTTCCACATGAATTTCCCGCGCACTGAATTGGGTCGCCTCAATCAGGCGGACATTCTCTTGACTGAGGGCTAAGATAAAATAGCGGCCATTTTTGTTGACCAAGGGGAGTAGCGGTTTCAGGTGGAAGCGATCGCTCACCACCACAATTTCATCCACCTCAATCGGGAGGCAATAATAGTGAAAGGCAGTCGGCGAGATGAAAATCGCCAAACCCAGTTCTTGGTGTTCCCAAAACTGGGAACTATCCAGCTTTTTGGCTTGTTCCAACCATTCGGACGCATCCGAGAGACGAATCCCCATCTCTTCCAGCTTGGATTCAACGTCTTTCATTAAATTCTTAAAGCGAATCGGATTTTGCTGAGTTTCCGAACCCGCCTTCACCGTTGGCATATAAAGGGAAACCGAAGGCTGTTCGTGATGCTCTAATAAAGTTTTAAGGTCACTTTTAGATAAAAAATCCATAAATTGAGTCTCCAAAAAAATCGTCAAACTTTTAGGTAGGATTACCCTGAAGTCTATTTCTAGAGAAGCAAAATTATGGAGATTTGCCCTCTTTCTTTTGATAGAAAAGCAAGAATAAAAACCCGCACCCTAAAGGGTGGGGCTATACGGACGAAGCCTGCCTACGCAGGCTAATACATAAAACCCAATTGAGACAACGCAACTCGTTCCCTGGCTCTGCCTGGGAATGCCAAATTGGAGGCTCTGCCTCCGGCTAACTCAAAAAACTAATAAAGTCCCCAAAATCCCCCAGCCAAATCCCTCATCCCGACCCCTTCACCAAACTAGAAATCCGTTCTACCAACTCAGAAACGGGTAAAGACACATCCACATGAATCGCATCCTCGGGAGTGGGTTCTTCTAAGGCATCAAATTGACTATTTAGCAAATCCGCTGGCATAAAATGGTCGGTTCGCGACTGAATTCGTGACTGAATTACTGCCTGGGAACCCTTCAAATAAACCAACTTAATTGGTTCCAAAGAACAATCCAAAATTTCGCGATAAGATTGCTTCAAAGCCGAACAAGCTAACACTACATTTTTATCTTGCTGTAACCAAGCGGAGATTTGTTGACGCATTGCCATTAACCAAGGGAGGCGATCGCTCTCATCCAAGGGGATTCCCTGACTCATTTTCTCCACATTTTCCGGGGAATGTAAATCATCGGCATCCATAAACTGCCAGTCTAACGCCTCTGCCAGACGCTTCCCGACGGTGCTTTTCCCTGAACCCGATACTCCCATGATGATGACAATGGTCACCGTTAAAGCTCCTTTTTCTGCCGACTGTGATGCTTTGGGGTAATTCGTGAATCCCCCGGACTACAATGATTGAACAAGGGTTTGATCCGGTTCCCTCGTTACAGCTTCTCCGTTTAGGTGCAACCTGACTATTATAAAGCATCTTCACCCCTGAGATTAAGCCCCCAGAACGAACCCACTTAGGCCAATGGTTGGTAGATATCATCTATAATCCCGCTTAAAGTATGACGACTGTATTTTTTTGAACTCCCTTAATCAATATGATTCAAGACGAGATTCTCTTTAAACTATTAACTTAAGATTTTGGGCAGATTGGTTTAATTGTTGAATGCCTAATTTCATTTGAGTAATGCCACTAGCGGTTTCTTGGGCTGATTGGTTGAGGATGTTCATAGCATCAACGACTTGTTGAATGGCAACCGCTTGTTGTTGGGCCGTTAGAGAAATTTGTTGAGTGTTCAATACCACAGTATTAAAAGCATTTGCTACTTCGAGGAAAGCGGATGTTGTTTTTTGACTAATTTTGTTTCCTTCTTCTACTGTCTTAGTGCCTTCATTTGTCACCGTCACGGTGGAATCGAGGGCGTTCTTGATCTCAATGACCAGGTTGTTAATCTTCTCAGCAGATTTCTGACTTTGATCGGCCAATTTACGAATTTCTATGGCGATTACAGCAAAACCTTTGCCATTTTCTCCGGCTCGCACAGCTTCTACGGATGCATTTAGCGCCAGCATATTCGTTTGATTTGCTAAATTGGTCACCACACCAGATATATTACCAATCTGATTAATTTCTGTGCTTAATCGCATAATTTGTTCAGCGATACCCCTGACTTTTTCTTTCAATATTGTCATTGATTCTAGGGTTTCATCCACTGCTAGGCTTCCGACTTCACTTATACTTAAAGCTTGTCCTGCGGCTTCAGCAGCAGATTGGGATTGATGGACTAATTGTTGGAAAGAATCACCCAAGTCATCCATTATGATAGTAGTTTGATTGACAGAAGTAGATTGTTGTACGACACTGCGCTCCTGCTGTTCAACTGTCGTAGCAATCTCTCTAGAACAACTGGCGAGCGTATTGGCTACCTGATTGATGGGTCGGACAACTTTATTGGAAATAAATAAGACAATAAATGAACTTAATACTACGGCAATAACTGTACCTCCTATAGAAATAACTGCCGATAATTGCTCCGACTGTTTTGCAAATTTTGTTCGTTGACTCAGTAGCTCCTCTTCTACATTCAGCATTTCTGTAAGTTCAACTCTGATTTTATCCATCAATATCTTGCCTTTGCCTGACATCACCAAAGCTCTTAGTTCTGCTTCTTTGCCAGCCCTTTTCAGGGAGATAGTTTACGCTAATTCATCTAGTTTTTCTTCGGCATTTCTTTCAACTTCCTCCAGCCTCATAACCTGCTCTGGGTGATCTTGAATTAAATTTTTTGTATCATTGAATGATTGATTGAGGCCAATCGTCCCATATTTGTAAGGTTCTAAAAAATCTTCTTGACCCGTGAAGATAAACCCTCGCTGTCCTGTTTCAGCGTTCAGTAAATCTTTTTCTATGTTTTGCAAATGGCTCTTGACTACATAGGTGTGCGTTTGCCAATTAATAGCTTCTGCTAAATTATCCATGCTCAACTTAGTTGCCAATCCGATGCTAATCATTAATAAAAGAACGACCCCGAAGCCCAGTAGGACTACTTGACTCAGCCGAATAATATTTTGCGACATTTTATTTGTCACCTCTGGATTAGTTTCTTCCTGGTAATAGTTTAGCATATTTCTCTTCTGTTCCTCCAAGAAAACCCTTGTCTTGACTGAATTATAGGACTCTTACAGGGAAGGGCGATCGCCACGGTTTTTCCTAATAGCAACTCAAAAATATAATCCGATTCGCCTAGGTCTCTCCCGATCAGAGATACGGCGATCGCTATCTGTTGACCATGACAGAAGAGGGATAGTATTTTCCAATCATTATGAAATAACGACTCCTTCGCCTGCAAGCAACCGAGTCCACAAGCTACCCAATCTAGACGTTTTGTTAGATAATAGACACAACAGTTCCCCCGGAGTCCTGGCGATGATGAGCCGATCGCCCAAAACTGCCGAGAATCTCCCCTCCCATCCCACAGCAAAACCACCACCATTATGACCATGACCCCTGATATCCGTGACTTTTATCGGGCGACGAAACCCGATCGCGCCCTGGTTTGTGCCGACCCCCAGGACCGGAAATATTACATTGATTTTTCCACGGTTCGCGGCGGCGAAATTATCGATAAACTTAAGACAAAAATCACCTTTTTTGAACCGGATAGCCCGACTTGTGCCTTGTTTACCGGCCATATTGGTTGCGGGAAATCTACGGAACTGTTGCGGCTGAAAATGGAACTGGAAAAGGCTGGGTTTCATGTGGTGTATTTTGCCTCCAGTGAAGACTTGGAACTGACCGATGTGGATATTGTGGATGTGTTGCTGGCGATCGCCTCTCGCATCTCCCAAAGTTTAGAGACAATTCAACTCACCAAAACCAGCAAGCTCAAAGATTTGCTACAAGAGGCGTCACGGGTTCTGAATGCGGATATTCAGGGAATCAAAGCTAAAATTCCCAAAATTGGCGATGTGGGAACCAGCAGACAAGGAGACAACTTTACTTTGTCCTTGGGAATTGGGGAAATTACGGCCAAAGTGAAACAAGATTCCTCCTTGCGGCAAAAGTTGAATCAGTTTTTAGGTCCCCAAAAACAACAACTGCTGGATGCGATTAATCAGGAGTTAATTGAACCGGCTATCAACGAACTCAAAGCCCAAGGGAAACAGGGATTAGTTGCCATTGTGGACAATTTAGACCGACTGGATAACAGTCCGAAACCCTGGGGAAAACCGCAACAAGAATATCTGTTTGTGGACCAGGGGGAATATTTAAGTAAGCTCAATTGTCATCTGGTTTATACCCTGCCTTTGGCGCTGAAATTTTCCAATAGTTATGGAATGTTGACTCAGCGATTTGAAGACCCGAAAGTGTTGCCAATGGTGCCGGTGCGATCGCAGGATGGCAAGGAACATCAAGGGGGGATGGCACTCTTGCGGCAAATGGTCCTCGCCCGCGCTTTTCCTGATTTAGATGAACAACAACGGTTAGATGCCATTCCCCTGATTTTTGACAGTCCCGACACTTTAGATCGCCTCTGCCAAATTAGTGGGGGTCATGTTCGGGATTTACTCAAATTGCTGAATACCTGGATTATGGAAGAAATGAAATTTCCCCTCCATCGCCAAACCTTAGAAAAGGTGATTCAGTCCTGTAAACAGGATATGACGATGCCCATTTCTGACCAGGAATGGGAGTTATTGCGTCAGGTGAAAGTTCGCCAAAAAGTCAATGATGATAACGGCTATCAACAGTTGATTAGAAGTCGCTTTGTATTTGAATATCGCGATGATGGTCAAGTGTGGTTTGATGTGAATCCGATGATAGCTGAAGCGGGGGTGCTGTAGCCATGACTGACCCGGTGAATCTGGAACCCATCAGCGCGGAAAATGAGCAGGCTTTAACCCGATTGGCTTGGGCATTGGAGGCATCTCGCGGGGAGTTTAAGCTGTTTATTGCCCGTTGTAATTATATCCAATTGCGATCGCGTCTGGTTCAGAGATTGCAACAGCTTTGTGAGGTGGAAATTCGCTGCATTGAAGTCAAAGCAGGGGACCAATTGCTACATAGCCGAATCCGGGCGGAATTGGGGGAGGAACAACCGGATGCGTTGATGGTGTTTGGGTTAGAAACGGTGACGGAGATTAATTCTCTGTTGAGTTCGGCAAATCAAGTCCGGGAGGAGTTTCAGAAACAGTTTCATTTTCCCTTAGTGCTGTGGGTGAATGATGAGGTGCAGCAAAAAATCCGCCAAATTGCGCCGGATTTGGAGAGTTGGGCGATTCCGGTGCAATTGACGATGAATCGAGAGGCGATCGCCACTTTTGTCACCGCCACCGCCCAAGATTGGTTTGCCAATCCACTGCAACTCAACCGCCAATCGGCTCAAAAATTGCAAGGAGAATTAGCAGCAGCGCAACAGGATTTAATCAGCCAAGGGGGATTAGATGAAGAACTGAATGCCCATTTAGAAACTCTATTTGGGGCAGTTCAATTCATCCTCGGTCAACCGGATTTGGCCCTCGTCCATTATCAACTAGCGGCGAAATGGTGGGATAAATCTCAGCAGTTAGAACCCCTGGGGAAAGTTTATCATCAAATTGCCGTTTGCCATTATATCAAAGCCCGACAACAACGCAATTTAAACCCCTCGGATTGGCAACCGACTCGGGAAGCAGTCGCCCACTGTTTAGCAACCTTTGAACAAACCCAAAACCCTGATTTAATCGCAAATTCCCTAGAAAGTATCGGCCAAATCTTACGTCAGTTGGGAGAGTGGGAGACCCTCCAAACCCTGGCAACCGATGCCTTATCCATCCATGAAACGGAAAATCAGCCCATAGAAACGGCCCGAGATTATGGGTTTTTAGCGGAAGTGGCTTTATCCCAATCCAATTGGACCGAGGCTCAAGAATTAGCGGAAAAAGCCCTAGAAATTTTAGTGGCAGTTCCGGGATTTTCCGATTCAAATCCTCCGATGGAGATGGAGGAACCGCCGGGAGAAATTGCCCTGGGTTTTGATGCTAGTCGCTATTATTTTATTCTAGCCCAAGCCGAGCAGAAGTTAAATCATCCAGAAGTGGCGATCGGTCATTTAGAGGCTGCAAAACAAATAGGAAGTCCTGAGCATGATACCCAGCTTTATCTGGAGATTCTCTGTCAGTTACAAGACTTGTATTTTCAACAAAAACAATATTTAGAAGCCTTTGAACTCAAACTCAACCGCTACTCCATTGAGCAACAATATGGATTAAGAGCCTTTGTCGGGGCTTGTTGGATTCAACCGCAACGGCAGGAGAATTTTGGTCTAACTCCTGTGGATAAACGGCAATCCGTGGCCCCGGAAATAGCCGCTTCTGGGCGGATGTGGGATGTGGAAAAAATTGTCGAAGAAATTGGCAAGAATGATTCCCGAATCCTGGTGATTCATGGACAATCCGGTGTGGGAAAAAGCTCCCTGGTGAATGGGGGAATCATTCCCAAGTTAAAGGAACAACTGAGTGGATATCAGGAATATTTACCGATTCCGGTGCGAGTTTATACGAACTGGAGGGAAGAATTTGCCAGTAGCTTGGCTGAGGCATTGGCAGAAAAAGGGGTAAAAATTAGGTCGGTCCCGGGAGAAGGGCAACTGGCATTGTTCCTGGAACAGTTGCAGGAAAATGAAAGCCGAAATAGGCGTTCTATCCTAATTTTTGACCAATTTGAAGAATTCTTTTTTGCCTGTGCCACCCCCAGAGAACGGCGGCAATTTTTTGATTTTTTAGGGGATTGCTTGAGGATTCCGAGTCTCAAAGTTATCCTATCCCTGCGAGAGGATTATTTGCATGAATTGCTAGAGTGCGATCGGCTAGAAAGCATGAAAACTATCAACAATGATATCCTAGCCCGCAAAGTCCGCTATCCCCTCGGCAACTTTTCCCCCCCAGATGCCGAAAAAATCATCCAAAGTTTAACGGAAAAAACCCAATTTTGCTTGTCCGATGAGTTAACTCAGGCATTAGTTCAGGACTTAGCCGATGAACTCGATGCCGTGCGTCCGATTGAATTGCAAATCGTCGGTGCACAACTGCAAGCGGAAAATATTACCACCTTAGCCGAGTATCAAAAACGGGGACCAAAAACCGAATTCGTCAAGCGCTACTTAGCCGACGTGGTGAAAGACTGTGGACCGGAAAATCAGCAGATGGGTGAATTTGTTCTGTACTTGTTGACTGATGAAAAAGGCATTCGTCCCCTGAAAACGCGGGAGGAAATAGCGGGGGAGTTACAGGAACTCGCCGCCGATTTGACGGGAAAGGTTAGCCAATTAGATTTGGTGTTGAAAATTTTTGTAGACTCCGGTTTAGTGTTGCTAATCCAGGAAAAGCCCGCAGAACGCTATCAACTGGTTCATGATTACTTAGCGGAGTTTATTCGCAAGCAACAACAGCCTCACTTAGAACGGTTAAGGGCCGAACTGGAAGGAGAAAGAAAACAACGTCAAAAGACAGAAGAAGAGTTAAAACGGGAAAGAAAGACTACGCAAATCTTAGCCGGAGCCAATCAGAAAGCAAAACAGCAAATTCGCCTTGGTACAGGAATTTTTGCCGCCTCTTTAATTGCTGCAATAATCACCGGAGGCTTCGCCCTCAAAGCCACTCAAACCCTTCAAGAAGCCCGAGAAGGGACAACACTAGAACGTCAAGCGTTGTTTTCATTAGGACAAATTGAAGTTTCCCAAATTGAGCGATTAGTCTCAGCTATGAGTTCGGGGCAAGCGTTAAAAGCGCTGGTCAAGCATAAGCGTTCTCTCTCAGATTATCCCACTGTAACCCCAATGCTGGCCTTGTACACTATCCTCAACCAGATCTCAGAGCGCAATCAACTACAGCATCAGGATGAAGTCACCAGCGCCAATTTCAGCCCCGACGGGGAGCGCATCGTCACCGCTTCCTGGAACAACACCGCCCACGTGTGGGACCGCAGTGGCCAACTCCTGGCGGAACTCACCGGGCATCAGGGTCCAGTTACCAGCGCGAGTTTCAGCCCGGATGGGGAGCGCCTCCTCACAGCCTCAGATGACACAACCGCCCGAGTATGGGACCGCAATGGCCAGCTAATCGCAGAACTCACCGGGCACAAGGGTCCAGTTACCAGCGCGAGTTTCAGCCCGGATGGGGAGCGCCTCCTCACAGCCTCAGATGACACAACCGCCCGAGTATGGGACCGCAATGGCCAGCTAATCGCAGAACTCACCGGACACAAGGGTCCAGTCACCAGTGCCAGTTTCAGCCCGGATGGGGAGCGCATTCTCACCGCTTCTTGGAACAATACTGCCCAGGTGTGGGACAGCAGCGGGAAACTCCTGGCAGAACTCACTGGGCATCAAGGTTGGGTCAGAAGTGCCAGTTTCAGCCCGGATGGGGAGCGCATCCTCACCGCCTCAGAGGACAACACCGCCCGGTTGTGGGACCTCGGTGGCCAGGTAGTGGCGGAACTCAGCGGGCATCAGGGTTGGGTCACCAACGCCAGTTTCAGCCTGGATGGGGAGCGCATCCTCACCGCCTCAGATGACAATACCGTCGGGGTGTGGGACCGCAATGGCAAATTCCTGGCGGAACTCAGCGGGCATCAGGGTTGGGTCACCAGCGCCAATTTCAGCCCGGATGGGGAGCTCATCCTAACTGCATCCTGGGACAAAACTGCCCGGGTATGGGACATAAATGGCCAACTTCTGGCGGAACTCAACGGGCATCAGGGTTGGCTCAGAAGCGCGAGTTTCAGCCCGGATGGGGAGAGCATCGTCACCTTAGAGGGCAATACCGCCCGGGTGTGGGACCTGCGTGGCCCGCTAGTGGCGGAACTCATCGGGAATCAGGGTCCAGTTCATCATGCTAGTTTCAGTCCGGATGGGGAGAGCATCCTCACCGCCTCAGAGGACAATACCGCCCGGGTGTGGGACCTGCGTGGCCAACTTCTGGCGGAACTCAACGGGCATCAGGGTTGGCTCAGAAGCGCGAGTTTCAGCCCGGATGGGGAGAGCATCCTCACCGCCTCAGAGGACAATACCGCCCGAGTGTGGGACCGCAGCGGCAAGCTGGTGGCGGAACTCACCGGCCATGAGGGTCTAGTGACCCGCGCCAGCTTCAGCCCGGATGGGAAGCGCATCCTCACCGCCTCAGATGATAATACCGCCCGGGTATGGGACCTGCGTGGCCAACTTCTGGCGGAACTCACCGGGCATCAGGGTCGAGTCTGGGATGCGAGTTTCAGTCCGGATGGGGAACGCATCCTCACCGCCTCCTCGGACAATACCGCCCGGGTGTGGGACCTGCGTGGCCAACTCCTGGCGGAACTCACCGGACATCAGAATTTTATCACGAGCACCAGTTTCAGCCCGGATGGGAAGCGCATCCTCACCGCCTCCTGGGACAACACCGCCCGGGTGTGGGACCTCCGTGGCCAGCTAGTGGCGGAACTCATCGGGCATCAGGGTCTAGTCACCCGCGCGAGTTTCAGCCCGGATGGGAAGCGCATCCTCACCGCCTCCTGGGACAACACCGCCCGAGTATGGGACCGCAATGGCCAGCTAGTGGCGGAACTCATCGGGCATCAGGATCGAGTCTGGGATGCCAGTTTCAGCCCGGATGGGGAGCGCATCCTCACAGATTCACTGGACAATATCCCCCGGGTGTGGGACCTCCGTGGCCAGCTAGTGGTAGAACTCACTGGGCATCAGGGTCGGTTCACCCGCGCCAGTTTCAGCCCGGATGGGGAGCGCATCCTCACCACCTCAAATGACAACACCGCCCGGGTGTGGGACCTCCGTGGCCAGCTAGTGGCGGAACTCATCGGGCAGCAGAGTCGCTTCACCAGCGCTAGTTTCAGCCCGGACGGGGAGAGCATCGTCACCGCCTCAGAGGACAACACTGCCCGGGTGTGGCGTGTGGGAAGTTTGGATGACTTGCTGGAGTGGGGGTGTGATTGGCTTGCGGATTATCTCGCTACCCATCCCAGCGAATTGGAAACGTTAGAGACTTGTCAAACGCCATCCAATTTGGCAGAAGCGGCGCTGGTTTTAGTTCGGGAAGGGGAGACGCAAGCTAGAGCGGGTCAGGTCGATGCGGCAGTGGCGACGTTTCGCAAGGCGTTGAAGTGGAATGCAGGGTTAGATTTCAATCCAGAGGCCAAAGCGAAACAGCTTGCAGAGGAGGGAAATCAGGGATAATGGATCGGTGGAGTTATCCTGTTGCCCGCATTATTTCTCAATTCATCAAAAAGATGATATGAAAATTCCAGACAATGCCATCATTCCTGATGCTAAACTGACCCGCTACTTGTTGGTGTTTCATGTTCGCAATGATAAATCCCAATTTTTAGCACGGGCAGGCTTTACGTTGGAAAACTCTGAGCGCTTGGATGCGGCCCTGCGTCAACTCATCGCTTCAAATGAAGCAATTTATGATCGCACTGATAAATACGGCACTTACTATCAAGTAAAAGGTGTGTTGCTCGGTGTCTATCCCGTTAACCTCGATATTGTTTCCGTTTGGTTATGCCGAAAAACAGACGGTCAATTTCAATTTATTACCCTCGTTCCTAATAAGGAGTTAACCTCATGAAACCTGAACTCTATCAAGAAATTGCTTTGAAACAAGACTGGGAAGAATTTAATCTACA
This sequence comes from Oscillatoria sp. HE19RPO, assembly GCF_024220515.1. Taxonomy (GTDB): domain Bacteria; phylum Cyanobacteriota; class Cyanobacteriia; order Cyanobacteriales; family Laspinemataceae; genus Laspinema. The sequence goes on along the minus strand of NZ_JAMXOT010000132.1, from coordinate 18,759 downwards.
CCGGGGTGATATTGCGACATTAATTGATTATGTCCCTTCACCAACCGGGGGTGAAGATGGTGCGATTTTAGAGGTGTTTAATGCCCGGGGAGAATCGATCGCAGTCGTCACGGTTCCGGTTTCTAGTATTGAGATTCTACAGCCTGATGATTTACTGTCGGTTCGTCGGTTAGTCTGCGGGTAAAGTTGGGATAGGGCCGGGTTTTTATGAAGGGGGTGGGTTTGGTTATTTGTGGGGGGAGAACGACTGAAGTCGGGACTTTGAACGGGGGATAACGCCTGAAGGCGTTATTACGAACTGGGGAGAATGAGTGAAGGGGGGGCGCGGAACATTCGCTGCTGTCGTAAAATAGGCACAACTCTCCAGACTCTAAGAACGTAAAATTTCCATGACTCATTCCACTGATATTCTGACTTTGGCGCGTTGGATGGCCTCAGATTTTAGCAATTTTGACCAGGCGATCGAGAATCCGCCGTTTTTTGCCCATATTCGGGTCTGTATGCGGCCCCTGCCTTATGAGTTCCTGGATGGGGTCAGTCTCTATTTAGAGCAGGCTTATGATTATATGCTGAATCAGCCCTATCGCGTGCGGGTGTTGAAGTTGGTCCCCAAGGGCGATCGCATTGAAATCGAAAACTACAAGGTCCAGGATGAAGCCTCTTTCTACGGATCCGCCCGCGATCGCCAGCGTCTAGAAGCCCTCACCCCGGATATGTTGGAAAAAATTCCCGGTTCTACCTTTATCACCGAATGGACGGGATCCAGTTTCAAAGGTGAGGTGGAACCCGGTAAAGGTTGCATCGTTGTCCGCAAAGGCAGAACCACCTATCTCGATAGCACGTTTGAAATTGACGAAAACCTGTTTGTCAGTCACGATCGCGGTCTGGATCCAGAAACCGATGAGTTCGTCTGGGGTTCTGTGGCTGGCCCCTTCTTCTTCAACAAGCGCGTTGCCAGTTTTGCGGATGAAGTGGTGGGGAAGTAGGGAGCAGGGGGCAGGGGAGCAGGGGGCAGAGGAGCAGGGGGCAGAGGAGCAGGGGGGAATTTTTCCCACTTTGCCACTCTGCCATGAATGGGCTTGGAAACCAAGCCCCTACCTCCCCCTCACTTCTGTAAGGGCTTGGAAACCAAGCCCCTACCTCCCCCTCACTTCTCACCCCTCACCCCCACGATTTGCTAGATTGAAAACCGGATCGATTTTAGAGATTGAGTTGTGAAAGAGCGATCGTGAACTGGCCTAAATTTAAAATTTTCCCTGGATTGCTGGCGTTAGTATTGGTGTTATGCACCGTCTTGAGTGCCTGTACGATACCGCGAGTGCAGGCACAAGAGCGGATGTTTCTCGACTTGTCCTTACAATATGTGGACGAGTACGAATTGCCGAAGCGCAAGTATGAGGGAACGCCAGTGGGAGGACTTTCGGGGATAACCTACGATCGCCAGCGCGATCGCTTTTATGCCATCTCCGACGATCGCGGATATTAGGCCCCCGCCCGCTTCTATACGCTTAAACTGATTTTGGATTCTAACAGTTCCGGCACCCTCAACATCAAAAACGTCGAAATCGAAGCAGTGACAACCCTGAAGCGGGAAGATGGCACCCCATACGCGATCGGCGAAATCAATCCGGAAGGCATTGCCTTTGCTTCCCCCAACAGTCTCTACATCTCCAGCGAAGGGGTCTCGCGCAAAGGCATTCCGCCGTTTATCCACGAATTTGACTTGGAAACGGGCAGTTTCGTCAAAGCATTGCCGATTCCCAAACGTTACCTCCCCGACAGCGCCGACGGACAAACCTCGGGGGTACAGGATAATTTAGGGTTTGAATCCCTCACCCTAAATCCGAGGGGATTTGGCGATGCCAGCGTGGATCCCTATCGGTTGTTTACCGTCACCGAAGCGCCTTTGGTACAGGATCTCGATGAACCAGAGTCCGATCTGGCACCAAAAAACCGCTTACTGCATTATCTGGTTGCCGATGGTCCCGCGTTACTCATATCAGAAAATCTTTATCCTTTGGATGATAGCGCCCGGTGGAGTATTTACAACGGTTTGACCGAATTATTGGCATTAGAACAGGGAGGACATCTACTCAGTTTAGAGCGCAATTTGGGGTTTCTCGGTTTCGGCGCAAAACTGTTCGAGATAACCACAGGCAGTGCGACGGATACCTCCCGAATTGCTAGTTTAAAAGGAGAACTGACAAAGGTAGAACCGATTAAGAAACGGTTGCTATTAGATTTGAAAGATATTGGAATTCCATTGGACAATTTGGAGGCGATGACTCTGGGGGGTCGATTGCCCGATGGCAGTCAAAGTTTAATTTTGGTCAGCGACGATAATTTTAATTCGGATCAAGTGACGCAGTTTTTATTGTTTCGTTTGAATTTGAGTTGATACCACATCTGGCAACTAAGAAGCCTGTTAGGGAACTAGCCTGCGGAGGCAGGCTTTGTCCGTATAGCCGCACCCTTCCAGGGTGTCCGGTTTTTAAGACTTTGAGAACCGGAGTGCGTATGAGAGGGTGAAGGGGTAAAGTTTAAGAAGGCGATCGCATTTTTAACTCGGTCTGGAAAGCTAAACGACTATCGGCTATACTCCTGTTGATGACCTGAAAACCCTCTGCGATCGCTACTTACCGAATTTATGATTGCAAATCTAACCCAAAACACCGACGCTCCAATCTCCAGCCTTAACCAAAGTAACCGCGAAGCTGAATTACTTTTGTGCTGCATCCGCTATCACTTCGGTACCGCAACTTCCAGTGAAATCGCCCACCTGCTCCGTACCGAACTAGATTGGGATTATCTCATCCAAAAAGCAGCGGAGCATAATGTATTTCTGCTATTTTACCAAAGTCTGAAACAAACTCACCCGGAACTGATTCCTCCATCTATTGCTGCGCCACTTCAAATTCAAGCTCAAACCCGACTCGCTCGCAATTTATTTCTGACGAAAGAACTCTTTCAAATCCTCGATCTATTCGCCACCCATGATATTCAGGCAATTCCGTTTAAAGGATTAATTTGGGCGGCATTAGTTTATGGTAACATGGGAGTGCGAGAATTCTGCGATTTGGATATTCTGGTGCGTCCCGCCGATTTTTCCAAAGCCAAAGAGTTGCTGATGCAGCAGGGATACCACGATAAATATTTGGGCGCGAAAGAACCAGAAAACGCCCAAGTTCAAATGGTGCGACAGGATGGTAAGGTTAACATCGACCTGCATTTTGGTCTAATTTCCGAACAGTTTTATCGGCGGCTAGATACTGAATCTTTTTTTGAAGAATTGCAAACTATTTCTATTGCTGGAAAAACTGTGCTAACGTTTTCACCCGAAAATTCTGTAGCCCTGGGTTACTTGCATGGGATGAAAGACAGTTGGGGATTGTTGAAAAGGCTTTGCGATTTTGCGGCATTCATTCGCAAATATCCTGATGTGGATTGGCAGAATGTGATGGCGCGATGCGAAACGACTGAGAGCGATCGCAATTTTTTATTAGCCATTCTCATCACTCAAACTTACCTGCAAATTCCGTTACCAGAACAACTGTTAGAAAAGACCAAACAATTTTCCGAACTTTCAAAAATCGCCGAACAACACAAGCAGCTTTTTTATCGGGCAGAATTGGGTGCAAAATGTCATCTACTAGGCGGATTAAGACTGTTTCCGATGATGGAGATGGGTTTCTGGGGGAAAGCCCGATATTGTGCGGGTGTGGCTTTGAATGTCAATGAAAGAGATAAAGAAACGTTTGCTTTACCTAGATTTTTGTTTTTTGTTTACTATCCATTACGGATTATTCGGTTGCTTAAAACTTATAAAATTGGTAAAGAAAAACTCGCCTTTATCTGGAATTTTTTGAGCCGTTGAGATTATTGGTAATGTTTGGCTTGCATGGCAAACAATCGTGCGTAAGTCCCGCCGAGACTTAATAACTCTTCGTGGGATCCGCTTTCTACGATTTTGCCTTGTTCTAAGACAAAGATGCGATCGACCATCTTTACCGTTGACAGGCGATGGCTAATCAAAATTGCCGTTTTGCCTCGAATCAGTTGGCGAAATTGCTCGAAAACTTCCGATTCCGATCGCGCATCTAAAGCACTTGTGGGTTCGTCGAGAACCAGAATTTGAGCCGATCGCAAAAAAGCGCGGGCGATCGCTACTTTTTGCCACTCCCCCACACTCAATTCTTCCCCTTCGTCAAATTGCGTCCCTAACGTCGTCTCGTAGCCTTTTGGAAGTTTAGCGATCGCTTTATCTACTCCCGCTTTTTGCGCCGCTTTGATAATATCTTCTTCCTCAATCAAATTCCCAATATTTCCAAACCCAATATTCTCTCTCACCGTCAAATTGTAGCGCACGTAATCTTGAAACACCACACTAATTTCGCGTCGCCACTCTGTCGCATTTAATTCCCGCAAATCAATCCCATCAATTGCAATTCGTCCGCCCGTCGGATCGTAAAGCCGACATAATAATTTAATTAACGTAGTTTTACCCGCTCCATTTTCTCCTACTAACGCCACCGTTTCTCCCGCCGGAATCGTTAAATTAATCTCTTCCAGTAACGGACGACTGCTATGAGGATAGTGAAAAGAAACTCCTTCAAACCTCAAACCTACTGCAAATGGGTTGGGAACGGGATGAGGATGGGAAGGATTGGCAACTGTGGGTTTTAAGTCCAAAAATTCGTATAGATGAGACAAAAATAAACTATTTTCATACAAGCTGGCAAGACTGGAAAGCAGTTCTCGCAAACAAATTTGACCCCGTTGAAATCCCTGATAGTACATCACCAGTCCTCCTAATGTAATTTGACCCATCAAGGTTTGATAGGCAATAAAACCGCAAGCGGCAAAAACAGCAAAAGTGCTGCTGGATTGAGTGATTAATTCCGCCTGCGATCGCCATTTAGCCAGAGCCAATTTTTCCTGACGAATCGAGTCGCGCAGGTGGCGATAGCGCTGGCGAAATCCAAAACCCAAATCGAACAATCGCACTTCTTTGGCATAGGAATCATGGACGAGCATGAAATGAAAATAGTAAGCGATGCGCTCTTTGAGCGTCCAACCCCGTTGCTGACGATAGAGCTTGCCGGTATGGTTTAACCGGACGAATAAACCGGGAAGTGCTGCGGCTAATAATACTGCAGCGATCGCCCAATGGAGGGAGATTAACAAAGCTGCGATCGCTATCAGAGAAATGCCATTTTGTGCCAACTGCACCAAACTATTCAGGATGCGCTGAGGGCGATAAACCGCTTCTTGTTGGGCGCGATGCAGGGCATTATAAAACTGGGCATTTTCGTAATATTCCAAATCGAGTTCAATAGATTTAGCGTGCAAAATGTCATGGACAAAATCCGTAACAATTTGGGAGTGAGCCTCGCTTGCATATCCGGATAAAGAGCGCAGACAATCGGCAATCAGAGCGGTGAATCCGGCAAGAATGACCAGCAGCAGCACCTCGGAAAAAGCAGCAGAACCCGCGCCAATGCCTGCGGTGACGGCATCGACGATCCGTTTCATTAAATAGAGGGAGACTAAGGGTAAAATGCCTTGCACGATCGAGAGAATCGTCGTGATAGCGCTCCACAGGGGAGTGCTTTGCCAGACTAAACGAATGGCTCTTTTCAGGTTTTCTAGGAGTTGCAGTTTATTTTTGAGCTTGTTTTTCAAAGTTCGTAATGATTTGAGGGGCGATATTGACATAGAGAGCGATCGCACTCCTGGCAATCCGGTCAAGTTAGGAACCCTTCCCCTTTTCTGATTCCTCTTCTCCCAAGAACCAATTGACAATCGTCAACCGCTCTCCCGCTGTCACGGGCTTGACTTCATGCACTATAGCGCTGTCAAAAGCTATCAACAAGCCCCGTTGCCCATTGAGCGACAAACCCAACCGAGCGGCTTTCTCATCTTTTAATAAACCATAAAACATTAATGCCCCGCCCTCATAGGTCTCGATATTGGCAGAATCGCAATCTCCAGTCTGTCCTTCACCGTTGACAAAAATTATCGTAGAGACTCGTCGCCTTTGGTTCACATATTGGTAATCCTTCCCAAAATCCCGATCCTTGTGGGGGAGATAACAGCCACCTTTTCGGTAGAATAAAAAGTTAGGGCCTTGACAAGCGTCCAATTTCACCTTAAACTTTGCTTCCAATTGGTGCTTAATCGCTCCGAGTTTCTGGCCTACTGTTTCAACGATGGATGGGGACAATTTGGTTTGCTCAACCTTGCGAATGGTTTCATCCACTGCAGATTTTCCTTGGCCCAGGTGGATTTCGCCCGGTCGAAATTTCTTGGCTTGACGAGTCTCCGCTAAAATTTGCTGGCAAAGCTGGCGATCGAGGAAGTCTCGCATGACGAAGACCCCCAAACGCTCGAATAGGGTTAATTGGTCTAACATGGCATTTTTTAGGTTAACTTAAGCATCTTATTGATTTTATGAGCGGTTTTGTTGGAATTGTCAACGGCGACGGTCAACCCATTGACCCCACCCTGTTACAGCAAATGACCGAGTTGATGGCAACTGTCTGCCCCGACGCCCGGGATATCTGGAATGAGGGTCATGTGGGGTTCGGTCACGCCCTTTTGCGAACCACTTGGGAATCGGCAACGGAACGACAACCGCTCAGTTTTGAGGGGGAAGTTTGGATTGCTGGAGATATCCGCCTGGATCGACGCGACGAGTTAATCCACCAGCTACGGGGTCTGGGTCGCCATATCGAGGATCCCACGCCAGATGTTGACTTGGTGTTGCACGCCTACCACACTTGGGGAGAAGCCTGTCTGGAGTACCTGAGTGGGGATTTTGCCTTTGGGATTTGGGATAGCCCGCAGCAGCGCTTATTTTGCGCCCGAGACCAATTTGGGGTGGTGCCTTTTTACTACGCTCAAATTGGCAGCGGCTTGGTTTTTAGCAACCATCTCAACGGCTTGAGGTTGCACCCGGAGGTATCGGATAGGCTCAACGAAGGGGCGATCGGCGACTTCCTGCTGTTTAGCATGAATAGGGATGTCGCCACCACCACTTTTGCCGATATCCAAAAGTTGCCCCCCGCCCACAGTCTGACTTGGTGCGAAGGTCAGATGAGGATCCGGCATTATTGGCAGTTGCCGGAAGCGGTAGAATACCTGCGTTACCAAGACCCCTCGGAATATGTGGAGCAGTTTCGGGAGTTATTTGACCGGGCGGTTGCAGATAGACTGCGAACCAATAGTGCTGGCAGTCACTTAAGCGGGGGCATGGACTCCACCAGTATTGCCGCCACTGCCTATCAGTTAATGACGGCAACGGGTTCGCCGGTGGATTTTCGAGCTTACACGATTATCTACAAGCAGCTTTTGACCGACGACGAAGGAGACTATGCCACCCAAGTCGCGCAGATGGCGGGCTTCCCAATTGAATACCTAGTAGCCGAAGACTACATCCAGCAAGCCCCTCCAGAACGGCCAAAATATCTCTATCCCGAACCCCTCCTCATTCCCACCCAAATTGCTGAAGTAGAGATTAACCGGCGCATCGCTGGATACAGTCGAGTTCTGCTGGCTGGGTTTGGCGGCGATCCGGCATTTTATCCATCGCCGTCTTACTGGTATCAGTTGCTACAAAGCGGTCGGGTTGGGCATTTTATGCTGGATGCGTTGGGTTACATTCGCTCCTTTCGTCGCCTGCCGCGGTTGGGATTGCGGACTCAGTTGCGCCGTTGGCTTAAAGGAGGGCAGCAAGGCTCTCAAGATATCAATTTTCCCGATTGGTTTAACCCCGATTTCGCAGAACGAGCCAACTTGAAAGCGCGACTGGAAGAAATCTTGACCGCGACACCGCACACAGACCGCTACGGGATGACTTTTGCTCCCTTGTGGTCGAATATATTTGCTTGGTCGGATCCGGGCTTCACGGGTTTTCCCCTTAAAGTTCGCTTTCCGTTTTTCGATGTGCGCTTGGTGCTATACTTGCTGTCGGTGCCGCCCGTCCCCTGGTTTGAAAGTAAATTTTTGCTCAGGGAAGCGATGAAAGGCCGGTTGCCGGATGCGGTGTTACGGCGAGCTAAAACACCCCTGCGAGGATTTGCTCATTACAATTTAATGCAGCAGCGAGGGATTCAGCCTTGGATGGTAGAACTGGGAGCCACGCCAGCCCTCAGCGCTTATGTGGAGACTGAATCCCTGTTGCAAAAACTGCAAGCTTTGGGAGAACTCACCCCTGCCAGTTACAATCAGGCTATCCCACCCCTGCAACTGGCATACTGGCTGCACCACCAATAGCGTCCAGAAGTTCAGTTCAGTCCAGTTTTATCGTTGATTTGAAACCCCGATTTAGGAGAAAAAACCATGTCTAAAGCATCTACCAACAACATTAATTCTTCCAGCAAAAAAGCATACCACAGCCCTCAACTGCGAAAATTTGGCAATGTCAGCGAGCTGACGCTGACTGTTAATAACCCCTTCAACCCTAGTGATGGCGGGGGAGCATCTCCTAATATCTATGTTTCGTAATTAAAATGAGTTTTTCGCTCTCGTTCTGAAGCGAGAGCGGGTTTCATTCTTGACGTAGGTAGCCCTAATCTGTGATTCTCAAGCAGACACCGAATCCAGAAAATTCTGTAAATCGCCAAGATGAGACCCGCTATAAAAACAATTTTAAAGCGCATAAAGACTGGGAAATGAGGGGGTGCTAATCCCCTCTCAAACCTGAACTAGAGAAATGAGTAGTTTGGCTGGACTGAGTAAGCTTTATCAATACACAGCTTATGGCTTAACGCTAGAAGCGAACCACCCTCTACCGGGTTTGATGCCTGCCAAGGCTGATGCAACCGTGGATATTTGGGTGGAATTAAATGGAGTGTTTGAACTGCCGTCACCAGATGTAGAGGAGTTTTCCTCTGGAGTTAATTTAATCTCCAAAGAAGACGGGACTTATTTCCATCTCTGGTTTCGCGGGGACGGACAAATTGATTTCGAGATTGACTCTGAGGGCAGTCATATCTTCGTAAGTTGGGAGCGTTCGGTAATCGAAGAAATCACTGCCATGTTATTAGGGCCGGCTTTGGCTTGTGCTTTGCGATTGCGGGGTACGCTTTGCCTTCATGCTTGCGTGGTGGGAATCGGTGGGCAAGCGATCGCGATTGTGGGGGAGAGTGGAGCCGGTAAATCCACCACTGCAGCGACTCTGGCGAGTCGGGGATATGCGATTCTTTCTGATGATATTGCCGTTGTTTGCAGTCGCGCAGAGTATTTCTTCGTCCAACCGGGATATCCGCGCATCCGATTATGGCCTAAAACCATTAATGCTCTGTACGGATCGGAGTCGGATTTGCCGCGAGTGTTCAGCTTTTCCGAGAAACGCTTTGTGGATTTAAGGGATAATAGCGGTTCGACTGCGCTCAGTGCAAGCAGTACCCCCCGATGGCAGTTTCAAGGCGAACCTTTGCCTTTAGCCGCGATTTACGTTCTCGAACCCCGACAACCGGGGTTAGCCAAACCCACTGTAGAACCCATTCCCCCGGCAATGGCGGCTATGAGGTTGATGGCACAGCGATCGGTAAGCTTTTTCAACTTAGATATGGATAAGCAAGCGCGAGAGTTTGCCGCTTTGAGTCGCGTTGCTACGACAGTACCAGTGCGAAAAATAACTCGCAGCGATAGTTTGGAGGCATTACCCCAACTGTGCGATGCGATCGTGAAAGATGTAGCCGGTATCGTCAGTTCGGCATTGCTTCGTTAAAGCGGTAGGGGAATGCTAATTTGGTTTAATTCCTCGTCATTTTCAGCCACTCAAAAATCCCATCCACCGTTAGCTCTAAATCAATAGACTCTAGAACGGGTGGCCGATCGCTACCTCGCAAAAGTAATGGTGGGAGTTCTGGGCGGAAAACTAAAATAGAGCGATCGGCTGGATCGATTAACCACCCTAACTGACAACCATTCTCCAAGCAATAGAGAAGATTGCCAATCACCCGATTTGAACTTTGTTCCGGTGAGAGAATTTCAATGGCCCAATCCGGGGAGAATAAAAAGTCATTGGGAACTTCCCCGTCAGCATCAAATGGGATTCTCGACCAGAAAAAAACAGCGATATCGGGGACAATAGAGCGGATGCCAAAACTACAGCGTAATTCGGGAAAAGCACAAGCAATTTGCGGGGGTTCGGCGATGAGATTAATACTGTTACAAAGCCTAAGTTGCAATCGGCTATGCTTTCCTTTTGGCATTGGTTTTTGTACGATATCGCCGTTAATATATTCGCTCGCAGGTTTGGTCTCTGGAAGCTTCAAAAATTCTTCAATCGTCAAGGATTGAGTAATGCTGCTGGTCACTGAGCTTTAAATCCTCAATTTATTTAAGTAGATGGACATAATTAAAATGCGATACCGACCTCTCCCCAAACCCCTCCCCTAAAAGGGGAGGGGCTTTGATACTCCCCCTTCCCTTTTAGGGAAGGGGGCTGGGGGGTTAGGTCTCATGTTGACTTTATTTACGTTCACCTACTTACAACGTTTTCAGCTATGATGTTTATACCATTTTTCTATAAAAATTTTAGATTTGGGATCCCCCCCAGCCCCCCTTAAAAAAGGGGGAGCAGGAAGGAGCCATAACACGAATGCATGAAAAATGGTATTATATCCCTCTATTCTAGCACTTTTTTGGCGGAGGCGGGGCGATTTTCAGAAGCACAGAGGCTTGGCAAAGCGATCGGCTTGACTCGACTATGGGTGTAGGCTGTAGGGACTGTTGGTGTTTGGCGCTACCCAGAAATGGGGGAGCTTTGCTGACGCCCTTGCCATATTTTCAGTTGCGAAAAAAACGGAGGAATTGATGGCTGTCATATCCCCAAAAATTGCCCATTTCACTGTGGAAGAATACCATCAAATGGTAGAATGCGGCATTCTGAAAGAACGTCGCCTCGAATTGATAGACGGACTCATCTTAGAAATATCTCCTGAAGGCACAGAACACGCTTATTTTGAAGAAAATTTGGCAAAAATACTGGAACGGTTAACCGTCGGACGGGCGTATGTCCGAGAAAATAAACCGATCGCACTATCTAACTCCGAACCAGAACCGGATATCGTGGTTGCCAAACTCCCGCGATCGCAATACATCGACCATCACCCCTTTCCTGAAAATATCGAACTTCTCGTTGAAGTGTCCAAAGCCACTCGCAGTTACGATATTTCAACCAAAAAAGCACTCTATTCTCAAGAAAAAATACCGGAATACTGGGTTGTGGATATTAACGCTCGAAAATTAATCGTTTATCGTTTTCCTGAAGCCGAAGACTATCGACAACAGCGCGAGTTTTCCGCGTCAGAAACCGTTTCTCCTTTAGCCTTTTCCGATATTTCAATTCCCGTGTCGGACATTTTTGCTATTTGAGGGAAAAAATCGACACTGATGCTCATTTCACCCCTCACTGAATCCCTGGATGTCCTGTTGCCGAATCTGATGCCAACATTGGTTGGATCCGATGCAGTTTTGGCTTTAAAATCCTTGGCAGGCAATCTTGCGCCCATTCTGCGGGGTGGGTTTGAATGTCGCCTCAATCCTAATGCCCCCCAAGTGGATTTGCAGCAGTGCATTGTTCGGGAAGAAAGAGAGTTGGCGTTATTGCGAGAATTTGTGGCTGCTGCTATTGCCAATAAGGGCATTTCTGTGGATTCTGGTTGGGGGAAATTGCAGGATTTTTTGGAATCGTGGCAATCCAGTATTGAGGCGATTCCGGAAATTTGGCTGGAGTTTGATGTTAAAAATTGCTCAAATTTTCTGCCCCTACCGGCGATTTTCTTCGGGTTGCCGCAAGAGGTATCGCCTGCGGTTTCCACCTATCCAATTGCCCAAAAATCTCTCGATTTACTCCTGGGTAAAGCGGGTTGGCGCGAGTGGCAAGACAATCTCGATCGCTGCTTTAGTGCTTGTCCGGAAAGCGTGTTTGTCAGTCACATCGGCGCAATGCTTTCCCGAAATTTTCCGGCGTTGCGCGTTAATGTCAAACGCTTGCCACCGGATGGGTTAATTCCCTATTTGCAAGCGGTGGGTTGGCAGGGGGAAACGACGGAACTGGAAGCGTTGATGAGGCAGTTGTTTGCGCTGTGCGATCGCATCACGGTTTGTCTGGATGTGGGAAATAAAATTTATCCCCAAATAGGCTTAGAATGTATTTTTTTCAAACAACCCCCAAGCGAACCTCGCTGGTCTATTTTACTGGATTATTTGGTAGAATTAGGACTGTGCGAACGGGAAAAAAGAGAAGCATTATTAAACTGGCCCGGTCAAAGCCATCCAACGAATTCACCAGCAGTGTGGCCGAGGGATTTAATTGCGGCTTCGCTTTTGCAGCAGAGGGAACGGTTTACGGTTTTCGATCGCCGGTTGAGTCACATTAAAATCAGTTGGCGATCGCCTTGTAACCTAGAGGCTAAAGCTTATCTGTGGTTTGAACATCAGTGGTTATCTGTAAAATAGGAAGAAACAATGACCCAGCGGTTTGAGGAAAACGCAGATTTAGATAACTTTTATTCTACCGAATCCCTTGAAGAATGGCAACAGATTATCGGTGCAAACTTGCATTACCATTTTGGGTATTTTCGGGGTTCGGAAGATTTAGAAACAGGGTTAAAGCAAACCGTGAGAAATTTTTATCCTTATATTCCTCGGGGTTCGCAAGTTTTGGATATCGGCTGCGGTTGGGGAGGTCCAGGGAAAATGCTCGTTGAGGAGTGCGGTTGTGCGGTAGAAGGAATTACGATTAGTACAAAACAAGCCACATATTGTCAAAGCATCGGCCTAAACGTTCGCTGTCAAGATGTGGAACACGATGAAATTAACGAAAATTACGATATCCTGTTTCTGCTAGAATTTCTCTCTCATATTCGAGAAAAAGCGGATTTGCTGAGTCGCCTTCGCCCCTTGGCAACCCGCCTGATTCTCTCAGTCAACTGTGTGGCAGACAATTACTGGGGAGAACGAATTACGTTTGGTAAATCGATGGAATTTTGCACCGTTTCGGAACTCATTTATCATGTAGAGTCAGCGGGTTGGAAAATTAAATGGATGCAAGATCGGCGATTTTATTCTCTGCGAACGTTCCCTCTGTGGAAGGAAAATCTCGATCGCATTTATGGCGATCGGCAACCTCCCGGACAATTGGGAATCCTTCGCTCTCATATCGATGCCGCGTTGCGAGATCCAGTGAAGTGGTCTCTGTCTTTTCCTTTAATCGATATTGTGGCAGATTGACAAACCCAGGCTAAGAGAAGTAGGGATTCTGGGCTAAAATAAAAGTGGGGGATCTGGTGAAAAACCATTGCAGGGTTGCCTTTAAAAGAGGACGGACTTTACACTCAGATGTCAACTCAGACGGGCTGTTCCAGTTACAGCTTCCTGACGACTTCAAAAATCATAAGGTTACAGTGACCATTCAACCGGAATTTGCCGTCATATTTCTGCGCTAAAATAGCAGAAGCAAATTTAGGGAGAGACCTTTATAGAAAACCTTTAGAAAAAATGCCCAAATAATGTGCTATTTTAGAAGCAAAGATTGGTAAAATTATGAATATCAAAGAACAACTCATTCACGAAATTGAGGATGCTCCAGAAGAGATCGCCGTGCAGTTACTCAACTTTCTGCATCGGCTCCAATCTCAGGAGGGGGTCTCACCACCAGCTACCGAGGCAGATGAAAGTCTCTTTGTTTGTATTGATGGTTTTATAGTCCTCAAAACCCCAGAACCATTGCCTAATGTGGATTGGGTCTCGTTAAATCGAGAGGAAAGAATCAACGATCTAATGAATTATGAAAGTAATGTTTGACACGAACATTGTTGTAGCAGCAATTGGGAGATCCGATCGCTAGTTTAGTGCAAGAACCTTCTGCCTAAGAGTCAAAACAATAAAAACAAGATGGTGCCTTTACCCTTCGATCCGCGATCGCCCGAGTTTCGCGCCAACCCCTACCCTACTTATCGCTATCTGCAAACTCACCACCCGATTTACTATCGAGCGGAACGAAAAGATTGGCTGCTAACCCGCTACGCTGATATTGTAGAAGTCCTGCAAAATCCAAGCTTTGGTCGATCGCCGGAAGAACAGGCAAACAGACAAAGCGCAAAACAAGCACCAGCCAACCGATTTTTGGAGCTGCGTCAGGAAAGTCAAAAACTGATGAAGCTGTGGTTATTGCTGCGAAATCCACCGGCTCATACGCGAATCCGTCACTTGTTGCATCATGCCTTCACTCAATCGCGAATTCAAGCGTTGCGATCGCGCCTTCAGACTCAGGTCGATCGCCTCATCGATCGCGTCAAAAATCGGCGCAAAATGGATATTATTCAAGATTTCGCTTATCCCCTCACCCTCCAGTCAAATTGCGAAGTATTGGGAATTCCAGAATCAGAATGGCATCCCCACTTTCAGCAGCGATCGCAGGATTTGTCCTTAACCCTGGATTTGGATGCGACTGCGATCGCGAACGAGCGAGGGTTGCTGGCGATCGCCGCTTTCGCTGATTACTTCCGCAGTTTAGTTGCCAATTGGCACAGCTACTCCCTTCCTCATAATACCGCGATCGGTACCTTAATTCAAGCCCAAGCTGAAGGCAAATTAAGCGAACGAGAACTCATTGCAAATTGCATCCTGCTATTTCATGCCGGACAATCTACCACGAAGGATTTGATTGCCAACGCCATCCTGGTACTGCTGCGCCATCCAGAGCAGCTTCACCTATTACAAACAGACCCTTCTTTGATTGAAATGACTATCTCTGAAGTCCTACGCTATCAGAGTCCGCTGCAATCTATGTCGCGCACAGCACTGTCCGATATCCAACTCTCCAATCAAACCATCGATTGCGGTCAAATTCTCCATTGTATTATCGCTGCTGGCAATCGAGATCCCGCTAAATTCCCCGACCCCGATCGGTTTGATATTAAACGCAAACCCAATCCCTACCTTTCCTTTGGTCACGGAATTCATACCTGTATTGGGATGCACTTAGCTAAATTAGTGGCAGAAATTGCGGTGGGTACGCTGGTGCGCCGTTTGCCCGAATTATCCTTAGCAACTGACTGTCTGGAATGGGAGGAAACTTTTCTCGTTATCGGGTTAAAATCTTTGCCAGTTGTCTTTTAATCTTTCTCTCCCGACTGATAAAGCAACCAACGCATCCCCCAGTCATGTTTGTGTGCGGCTTCGAGTTCTTCAACGGTGAAAATTAGACCGAGTTCAGCCCCCAGTTTGACAAAGCTTTCTAAATCAGGGGTTGAATTCTGGGATAAAAGTCGAGTTTTTAACCCATCATCGTTACGCAGTTTTTGGATAAATTGGAACGCAGTTTGTACGGACATCATCCCATTTTTCCTTTTAGGGAACTCCAAAAAATAAAATATCCAAAAAACCCTCACCCTCAAGGGTGGGGCTACACGGACGAAGCCCGCCTGCGCGGGCTAGGAGAGTCTTTTTAGGTAATTAACCATCGGATTGGGGTGATTTATTTGTTGGAATACCCTTAGAGGCAACAAGTCAAGGCTCCCCCCCAACTCCCCCTTAAAAAGGGGGAGAATTCTCTAAGCCCCCCTTTTTAAGGCGGGTTGGGGGGATCGGCAATGCGTCAATGGGGCGATCGAAGGTGGCAAAGCGATCGCGCACGTTCCCCGTATCATTCAGCACGAATCCTTCACATTCCACCCAAGCGTGTGCCTCAAATTTTCCCTCCTCCCGTCGCACTCCAATCCGCAACTCGCTATCAATTCCTTTGTGACGTAACAACCCCCACAACACGAGGGATTTTTTCAGGCAATTCGCCCAAGGTTGGCAGTATCTCGCGGCTAAGCGCACCATGGGAGTTGTCTGCACAATTTTAGCAGTTTTCTCTTCATTAGAAAGGGGAAATTTAGAGAGCGATCGCTTTCTAGCTAAAGCCGCTTGCGTCTGCTTCAATCCCCTCAATTTTAACGAAATTGCCACGAAAAAAAGCAACACAAAGGCTTGCAATAATAGCCAGCGATCGCACTCCTCCAACCTCCAAAAACTGCGAGATTTACGAATCGCTAATTTCAACCAGTTCATTGGCTAATAATTCTTGAATCAGATTTTCCACATCTTGCCGTAACTGTTCCGGTTCTACGTCATACTCCTCTCGCAAAGCAGCGATCGCACTCTGAATCGAATCTTTTGCCGTCAGGGTTTGCCAGATGCGAGTACCGACATCATCCAAGCCAAAATACTGTTCGGTTTGCAAGTCCAGCAAAACCGACTCTCCGGCTAAATCTTGAGCGATTACTGTGGGTCTAGCCGATATTTTTTGATTCAATGAAATTTGCGACATTTTTTTACTCGCGATTTATTTTTATGTTGTTATCATAATTTAAGCTGGTTGTCAATAGACTGGCATAGCAAAGAATGGGAAACGGGAGAAAATCGCTCCTCGATCCTTCATCCTTGCCCGTGCATAAGTTCTCTGAAATAACCCCATGAAACCCGAACTCTATCAAGAAATTGCCCTGAAGCAAGACTGTCTCGAATTCAACCTTCAGCGGGGCGATATTGCCACGTTAATTGATTATGTACCCTCACCGACTGGCGGCGAAGAGGGCGCTATTTTAGAAGTGTTTAATGCCCGGGGAGAATCTGTTGCTGCGGTCACCGTTCCGGTTTCGAGTATTGAAAGTCTACAACCGAACGATTTGCTGTCAGTTCGTCGGTTAGTCACTCAGTAAGGGTCATTTGTTGTTAGGAGTACCTACCTCACTGGTAGGGTGGGCAATTCATTGCCCACCCTACGCGTAGCTGGCATAGCAGAGAATGGGAAAGATGATGGTTGATGGTTGTCCCTAGTCATTTGTCCCTAGTCCCTAGACAAATGACAAGTGACAAATGACAAATGACTGTTGCCTATTCCCTATTCCGAAATTCCCTAGTTGTTAGACTTTTTCGATATAGATCATTCGAGTCTGGATGGTAATTCCTGTGGTCGGGGAAGTCCACCCCTGAATAAAATAATCTTCTTTGGCGTGGGGAAAGCTGAGTTGCGAATGGTCGTAAACTGGCACGACAAAATTGCGTTTGTACTCTTCTGTAATCTCGTCGATACTCAAAAGAATTGACTGGCGGGCAATCCGTTCTATATGGGCGAGAACCGGCTGTATATCTTTAACGCACAGCAAAGAACTTAAAGCGATCGCGAAGTCGTATGAACGATCTGGAAGTTTGGCAAGTGCTTGTTCAACGGGTTCGTGAATGATGGTATAGCCTCGCTGAGCGGCCATATCCAGCATTTTTTGGGAAACGTCAATTCCCGTATAGTCAAATTCTCCCGGAAGTAAATCTTTTAACAAACCCGTTCCACAGCCAATATCTAGAATGCTACCCTTCGTCGAGCGAACGTATTTTTTAAAATTTTTAACCCCTTCATCAAGGTGGCGATCGTCAATTTTAGGAGATCTTAAAGCCTCGTCGTAGGTGGACGCAAAGCGATCGTAAAACTCGCTCGCGGAGGTTTTATTAGTCATTTTTATTCAGGCCACATTTAAGCTGCGATCGCAATATACAGACAAGCGAGACAATTATCAAGCAGGAGTGTTCGATTTTCGGCTCCAAGACAAGCCGATCTCCACTCTGATTCACCTACAAGCTGAGGTGAAGGCGATCGCAGAAGAATTGTCACAGTGAGGAGTGAGGAGTCCCCTGTGGGGGCTTGGAGACCGAGCTACCTACCGAGCTTCATCCTTCCCCGTTTCCCCCGAGTAGCGTAAAATGATTCCAACCCTCCACAGTCTACTCTGTAACATTCCCATGACTGATTCCACTGATATTCTGACTTTGGCGCGTTGGATGGCGTCAGATTTTAGCAATTTTGACCAGGCGATCGAGAATCCGCCGTTTTTTGCCCATATTCGGGTCTGTATGCGGCCCCTGCCTTATGAGTTCCTGGATGGGGTCAGTCTCTATTTAGAGCAGGCTTATGATTATATGCTGGATCAGCCCTATCGCGTGCGGGTGTTGAAGTTGGTCCCGAAGGGCGATCGCATTGAAATCGAAAACTACAAAGTCCAGGATGAGGCATCTTTCTATGGTGCCGCCCGCGATCGCCTGCTTCTGCAATCCCTCACCCCAGACAAGCTCGAAAAAATTCCCGGGTCCAGTTTCATCACCGAATGGTCTGGCTCCAGTTTCAAGGGCGAAGTCGAACCGGGCAAAAATTGCATTGTGGTTCGCAAGGGTCGCACCACTTATCTGGATAGCAACTTTGAAATTGATGAAAATGTCTTTATCAGTCACGATCGCGGACTGGACCCCGATACCGATGAGATGGTTTGGGGTTCGGTTGCCGGTCCTTTTGTGTTTAACAAGCGGCTGGCGAGTTTTGCGGATGAGGTGGTTGTGAATTGAGATTGGGGAAGGGAACCTCTTACAAGAGTAGCTTTTCATTCAAGGGAATTGACCTCAGATTTAAGTACACCTCCGGTCCCCTCCCCTTGGCAAGGGGAGGGTTAGGGTGGGGTCCTCTTTGAAACGCGATCGCGTGTCAAGAGGAATGAGTGGGTGGTGAGTTCACGCGATCGCCCTTGCGCGTAGAAAGACGTTTTCCCAGCCTCCATACAGGCGCTTAAATTGTTAAGGGGATTGCAAAATATAAATCCTCCAAACGTTGAACGGGAAGGAAGGTGTAGGGGCGCAATGCGCAGGCCCCAGGGCGTATGCAATACGCCCCTACATTGACGGGGCTACTCCGTTGATCCATCACTACGAACGAAC
>NZ_JAMXOT010000470.1 GCF_024220515.1 Oscillatoria sp. HE19RPO | reverse complement strand
TTTTTTGGAGTTCCCTCAGACATCCAAAGGGGCGTGACGAAAGCTGACGCTTTCATCACGGGATAACGACTGAAGTCGTTACTACAAACTGGAACCCCATCTTCCTATCTCTCTATTCCTTGTCACTAGGGAACGACTGAAGTCGTTACTACAAACTTGAACTCCATGTCCCCAGTCCAGAGTCCAACTTTAGCCGTTAGGCTAGAGGCAATACGTTATCAAATTTAGTAGGAGACAAAATCATGACTGATGAAGCTCAAGTGCCTAAAGAACGTGCCCTCGTCGAAGTAAGTCCCGAGACGAAAGCACTGGTGGAAAAAGAAATGCCTGATGCCACCGCTCAGGTGCAACAGGAAACGATGGCCCTTTTTGAAGCCATCAAACGCCGCGCTCAAGCGGAAATTCAAGGGGCCAGCAAATTTACCGCTGAAGCGTATCTGAGTGCGGTGCAACAAGCCAGGGAGACGATTGAAACCGATCGCCTCATGGACCCCGAACGGATTGCCTACACCATCAAACTGATGGAAATGGATGCCAAGCAAAACTGGGACAAGATCCTCACTGAAATGAGTGAACTGGGCGATCGCCTTGCTCAATCCGCTAAGGACGCATGGGACTCCCTCTTCAATCCCGACGGCACTCCCCCTAATTCCTAGGCAACCTCCGGCGTAAACACCCGATCATAGAGGGCGATCCATCAGTCGCCCTCTATTTTTTTTAAGTCTATCCGGAGAGAATCTGCCATCACGATGACCCGTTCGTGCTAGATTTTAAAAGTTTGCCTCTGTTATTTGTTTCAAAGACCCCAACTCAGCAATCCCACCCATTCCATCCCCGATTGCGATCGAGCATCGAACCCCTAGAACCGGGGCATTCTAGCCGTTCACTTGTCCACTCATTACGTCTGAAACTGTAAAGCGACCACCATGCGAACCTACTATTGCGGCCAACTCCGAAGCGAACATATTGGAGAAACTGTTACTCTGTGTGGATGGGTAGACCGCCGACGAGATCATGGTGGAGTCATTTTCTTGGATTTGCGAGATCGCAGTGGCATCGTCCAAATCGTTTCTGACCCCCAGCGCACCCCCACCTCCTACAAGGATGCGGAAACCATCCGTGGTGAATATGTCCTGCGCATCACCGGACGGGTCAGCCCACGTCCTAGCGATTCCCTCAACCCCAACTTACCCACGGGAGAGATAGAAGTCTACGTCGATCGCATTGAATTACTCAATGCCGTCCATAAACTGATGCCGTTCCCAGTTTCCAGTGGACAGACGGAAACTGTGCGGGAAGAGTTACGCCTGAAATATCGCTATCTGGATCTCCGTCGGGAACGGATGTCGCAAAATCTACAACTGCGTCATCAAGTGGTTAAAGCCATGCGCCGCTTCCTGGAAGATGAATATGGCTTTATCGAAATTGAAACCCCGATGCTGACCCGTTCTACCCCAGAAGGTGCCCGGGATTATCTCGTCCCCTCCCGGGTGAATGCCGGTGAATGGTATGCTTTGCCACAGTCGCCCCAGTTATTCAAACAGTTGTTAATGGTTTCGGGGTTAGATCGCTACTATCAAATTGCCCGATGCTTCCGCGATGAAGATTTGCGCGCCGATCGCCAGCCGGAATTTACTCAGCTTGACATGGAAATGAGTTTCATGTCCCAAGAAGAAATTCTGGAGTTGAATGAGTCTTTAGTTTGCCATATCTTTAAAACGGTTAAGGGCATTGAACTCCCCCGTCCTTTCCCCCGGTTAACCTACACCGAAGCGATGTCCCGGTACGGCACCGATCGCCCCGATACTCGTTATGGCATGGAATTGGTGGATGTCTCGGATTTGGTGAAAGACTCCGGTTTTAAAGTATTTTCCGGAGCAATTTCTGCGGGTGGGATTGTCAAGGTGTTACCGATTCCCGGTGGCAATAGTGCCATTTCCAATGTCCGCATCAAACCCGGTGGAGATTTATTCAAAGAAGCCGCCGAAGCCGGTGCCAAAGGGTTGGCTTATATCCGCGTTAAAGATAACGGGGAAATTGATACGATTGGGGCGATTAAAGATAATTTAAGCCCGGAACAGAAGCAGGAATTGCTCTCGCGAACTGGAGCACAATCGGGGGATTTACTGTTATTTGGAGCAGGAGATACGGCGACGGTGAATAAAACCCTCGATCGCCTCCGCCAATCTGTGGCTCGTCTGTTAGGGGTGATTGAGGAGAGCAAGCTCAATCTGCTCTGGGTTACCGATTTTCCGATGTTTGAGTGGAATGCTGATGAGAAGCGGTTAGAGGCGATTCATCACCCGTTTACAGCTCCTAATCCGGAAGATATTGACGACCTCAAAAATGCTCGGGCTCAAGCTTATGACTTGGTTTACAACGGCTTGGAAATCGGCGGAGGGAGTCTGCGGATTTATCAGCGGGAGGTTCAAGAGCGGGTGTTTGAGGCGATCGGTTTATCCAAGGAAGAAGCGGATAATAAGTTTGGCTTTTTAATGGAAGCATTTGAGTATGGCACTCCTCCCCACGGCGGTATTGCTTATGGTTTAGACCGCTTGGTGATGTTGTTAGCTTCAGAAGAGTCAATTCGAGATGTGATTGCCTTCCCGAAAACCCAGCAAGCTCGATGTTTGTTAACGGGTGCTCCTGCTCCCATTGATGGGATTCAGTTGAAGGAATTGCACGTAGCTTCTACGGTTAAGCCTAAACAGGCTTAGGGATTTGTTGAAGATCGGGTCATGGGTAATCCAGTATTTGGGTAAATTATCCATGACTTGCTATTCTGAAGACTGGAATGAATTGTTATTATTTTCTCATCAGAGAAAAGACAGCTCGAAAGCCCCCTATCATCTTTATGAGTAACAAACCGATGAGTTCTGACATCAAGTTTGAAGTCGTTCGTCCCAATGGCATTTTAGATGGGACTCAAGCTAATGTATTTCGCCGTGAAGTGCGCGATCGCCTGGATAAACAAGCCAATATTGTGCTGGTCAATCTCCAGGATGTAACCTTTATTGATAGTTCGGGTCTAGGGGCTTTAGTCTCCGCCCTGAAAATGGTCCGAACTGCCGGTGCAAAGATGGTCATCTGTTCCATTAATGATCAGGTCAGAATGTTATTTGAACTCACCAGCATGGACCGGGTGTTTAAAGTTTATCCCAATGAAGAAACTTTTGAAAATGAAGTGAATTCCGATATTTAATTCAGGATAAAGTTTGCAAGTGAATCTCGGGTGTTATTCCAGAAACTCTACCTGGAGCAAGGAGAAGTCATCATCAAAGGTCGGGTTGAGATTTAAACTGCGGATGCGAGCTAATAACCCATCAATATCCCGGCCATTTTTTTGCCAATAATAAGTGAGCAAATTGCTAAAGGCATCCAGACCCCAAAGGGTGCCATCAGGCTGATTGATTTCATAAACGCCATCACTAAAAACATATAAGGTACTCGGGGTCTCTATGTGACAGACACTTTGGATATATTGGGCTTCGGGAAACATTCCGATAGGCAAGCCTTTGGTTTTAAGCGGTTGGAGAGTCGGCGGTTTTCCTGGCGTTCCCGATAATAATAAAGCAGGAGGATGGCCTGCACTGGAGTACAATAGGGTGTTTTGGGTGCGGTTATAAACGCCATACCAAATCGTAAAATATTTATCTTGTTGTAAGTCCATTTGAAAGTATTGATTTAATTCGGTTAAAACCGAAGCCGGTTGGGTGAAATCAAAGCCAACCTGGGAGTGGGACCGTAACAAATTTAAGACCGAAACTGAGGGGAGGGTCGCCGCTAAACCATGACCCGCAACATCGAGTAGGTAAATGACTAAGTGTTCAGAATCCAGCCAATAATAGTCAAAGCAATCGCCACCGAGTTGACGAGAGGGAATAAAACGGTTGGCGATCGCCACGGGTGTATCCAGGGGGTTCGGTAAGAGCGATCGCACGTAATCCGCTGCTTCCGCTAGTTCCGCTTCTAATGCTTTCTTAGAGTTTCGCAAATCTTGGGTGAGCTGATAAATCCTCAGTCCTGCTCTAACTCGGGCATTTAATTCATTAATTTCGATCGGTTTAGAGAGAAATTCATCCGCACCCGTATCCAATCCCACGACCCGATCTTCCGTTGCGCCCCGAGAGGTTAACAGAATAAAATAGGTATTGGATAATTCTGGATGCGCTTTGATCTGACGGCAAACTTCCAACCCATCCATCACCGGCATCATCCAGTCACAAATGATTAATGCCGGCCCTAATCGATAAGCCTGTTCCATTCCTTCTTGACCATTACTGGCAACGGCAACGTGATACCCCTGTTTTTGCAAGGATCTCGTCAACACTACGCGAATAGTCGGATCGTCATCAATCACAAGAATGTGGGTCATGGACTAGGAAATTGCGACAATTAGCTTTACACAGAATAGCACTCACGAAAAAGAGCCCCAACCCTCATTGTTTCCCGATCGCAGGGAACCCTTCAAGGCAACGATGCCGCGTCTTGTCACCGTTTCCTGATGTCGAGAAATCCTTTCACAGAACTGTAATGCTTTTGAGAAGTTTGAGGAGTCTCTTTCACGGAATGCCACCGGGTCTACTCTAACCCCAATTGTCCACGAAAACCTGTAATAATCCTGGTTCCATCTTTAAGAATGTGGATTTCCATCTGGTCGCTGGCCCAGGTGATTTTATCCTTAAATGCTTCATTAAAGATGTGAATCCGTTGATTGCGGGAAGAAACTGGGGATTCTGGGGAATGAATCGCCAAGGATTCGACATAAGGACCATCAATCAGGATGTCGAGTTGGTCTAATAAGGCCCCAGCACCCACTGGCGCAGAGGGCGACTGCAATTCCGCCAAGGTAAATCCGGTAAAAGACATCAGATTTAATCCCGCTGCCTTAACTTTTTTCCCGAGTTCGGCTAGTGCAGTGGCCTGCCAAAAGGGTTCACCCCCGGAAAAAGTCACCCCTTGGTTCCGGGAATTGCTCAAAATTTTATCCGCCAGTTCATCAATGGCGATTAACTGATTGGCTTCAAAAGCCCAGGATTCGGGATTAAAACAACCGGGACACTCTCTGAGACAGCCTTGGACCCAGACGACAGATCGGGTTCCGGGTCCATTCACTTCGGATTCATCCACGTACCCCATGATATTCAGGTAGCCATCTGGAATCTCTGGGAGGGTGGGTGATGCGCTGTTGATTAAATCGCTCATAGGTTGACCTCTCGTTAAATAGAGGGTTTCAACTCACCGGCTTAAGGGTAAGGTTGAAAGATTCTTATATCGATTATCAGCTATATTCTGGAGAATCACGAATATTTAAGGGTGATTGTCTTCCTGGCGGTGTCCGTCCATAAAACATTCGCTTCGCCTCTTTCCCCATATTTCTGACTCAGTTTCCCGTCAAGTCACACCGAACAGTGCCCAGATGTCGCGGCAAATGCTTCCAGTCTTTAGGTAAATCTTCTCAAATCCTTTAGGAAAGCCCGTTGGCAAGTTAAAGAACGAGGCTGAAATTCCAGGAATACCAACCTATTTGGAGGTTAAGGCTAGAGATTTGGATTTAATCGCCTGGTCGATTGGCCTATAAAACAGTAGTATGGTTGTAGAATCAAATTGTCTCTATATTTAGCCCAATGCGCCTGTTTGAAACAGAATGTAAAGCTGTTCCGGGCTAGTTTGAATCAAAAACGGTACTCTCCCCTCATTATTCTCCGTGTTTTCTCGTAGTCATGCATCAACAGCATAGTTAAAAGATTTGGACATCCGCAAAATAGCTGATATTCGAGGCAGTTATTGCAATCTTTAAAAACACCTAGCCTAGTATTTTATTTAGATAAAGAATGAGCTTACCCCCTAGACGAAGTAGAAAGTAAAGGTAATAATCATAGACATAAGCACAAGAGACGTTAACTAAACAAACACTTATCTCTTGACCAGCCGCTCCTAACTTAACTCTAAACTCTAAGGTGTCAAACCATGATTACTAATTTAACTTTTACCAACCGTCTGACCAAAACTGCTCTAATTTCTCTCGGTCTAGCTGCTGCCTCCCTTGCCTTTGCTCCTGGACAAGCCAAAGCTGACTCGATCACGTTCGACGCTTCTCCTAAGACCGGAGATCCAGCTACCGTCAACGTCACCCTCGACGATACGAGCAATCCGGGCAGCATTACCGTTACTGTCAACGTCGTACCCGAAGCTAATACTGGAAATATCGGCGATATTAACGGGGTTTACTTCGACCTTCCCGATGGCGTCGGTTCTGTGAGCGTGAGTGGCGTATCTGGTGGGCCAGTCAACCTTGATGCCAGCGATTTAAATGGAAACGCTGGCAATCTGGGTGATGGTGTGAATATGAACGGAGGCGGCGGACAGTCTTCCTACGATGTCGGCATCCGAATTGGCACTTCCGGTGGGATCAACGGTGGCGATGACTATCAAACCACGACCTTTATAGTCTCCGCAGAAGGACTATCCCTCAGTTCCTTTACCTCTCAGAGTTTCGGCATCCGCCTCAAGAGTGTTGGCCCATTGGGAGGCAGTCGCGGCGGCAGCAGCAAAGTAGCAGAAACTAGCCCCTCGACCGTTACTGTCGCCACTCCGCCAGCAGAAACTCCGGAAACTCCCGTCGCCGAAACTCCTGTAACTCCTGTAACTCCTGTAACTCCTGTAACTCCTGTAACTCCCCCTGGTGACGGTGGATCTGACCCGGTTGCGGTCCCCGAACCGATGACGATTGGTGGTTTGTTGATGGGTGCTGGTGGTTTGTTGGCCGCACGTCGCCGCAAAATGAGCCAAAAGGGTTAATCTAACCAGCGATCGCGACAAGAACACATTTCAGGAACCCTTGTCCGATTAATTCAGCGCTAATTCATCAGTTCGGTCAGTCCCAATTTAAGGGGCCTGACCGAATTTTTTTGGGCAGATTCCCCAATAAGTCATCAAGTCCTGAATTCTCTGGAAGTCTGCACCCGCAAACCCGGGGAATACAGGAGGAAAAAGATAAACTGATTACCGGCTTATCCCAGGGCTTCTGATACGCTACTCAAAGGCTGAAGGTTCAGCTTTAACCCAAGTTAACCGTAAGTGGATTATGTACGAGAAACTGACTCCCCCGACGACTGGCGATCGCGTCACTTTTAAAAACGGTGAACCCATTGTTCCCGATAACCCGATCATCCCCTTTATTCGCGGCGATGGGACGGGGGTAGATATTTGGCCCGCCTCCCAAAAAGCGATCGATGCTGCGGTAGAAGCGGCTTATGGGGGCAAACGTAAAATTAGCTGGTTTAAAATCTACGCCGGTGATGAAGCCTGCGAAAAATACGGCACCTATCAATATTTGCCCGAGGATACCAACAAGGCGATCGCAGAATATGGGATCGCCATCAAAGGCCCCTTAACCACCCCAATCGGTGGCGGGATTCGGTCCCTGAATGTGGCCCTGCGCCAAATTCACGACCTCTATGCCTGTGTCAGACCCTGCAAATATTATCCCGGAACCCCCTCCCCGCATAAACACCCCGAACAACTGGATGTAATTGTTTATCGGGAAAATACCGAAGATATTTATCTAGGAATCGAGTGGCGTGCAGGAACGGAAATCTGCGAAAAATTAATTGATATTCTCAATACTCAATTAATTCCTCAAACCCCAGAACATGGGAAAAAACAAATTCGCATGGATTCCGGCATCGGCATCAAACCGATTAGCAAAACTAACTCCCAGCGTCTGGTTCGCCGTGCGATTAAACACGCCTTACGCTTGCCCAAAGCCAAACAAATGGTGACTTTGGTCCATAAGGGCAATATTATGAAGTACACCGAAGGGGCGTTTCGGGACTGGGGTTATGAACTAGCCACCACGGAGTTTCGCAATGAGTGCGTCACGGAACGGGAATCCTGGATTTTGAGCAATAAGGAAAAAAATCCCGACCTGAGTATTGAAGAGAATGCTCGTCAGATTGACCCGGGTTATGATTCCCTGACGGAGGAAAAACGGGCGGTGGTTTGCGAGGAAGTGAAGCAGGTGCTTGATAGCATCTGGGAGACTCACGGCGATCGCAAGTGGAAAGAGAAAATCATGGTCAATGACCGAATTGCCGATAGTATCTTCCAACAGGTCCAAACCCGCCCCGATGAGTATTCGATTCTGGCAACCATGAATTTAAACGGAGACTATCTCTCCGATGCAGCAGCGGCGATCGTTGGGGGATTAGGCATGGGACCCGGGGCCAATATTGGCGACCAATGTGCTATTTTTGAGGCCACCCACGGCACCGCACCCAAACACGCCGGACTCGATCGCATCAATCCTGGTTCCGTCATCCTCTCGGGCGTCATGATGTTGGAATACATGGGATGGCAAGAAGCCGCCGATTTGATTAAAAAAGGCATTGGTGGCGCTATTTCTAACCGCGAGGTAACTTACGACTTAGCCCGCTTAATGGAACCCCCGGTAGAAAAACCCCTCAAATGTTCCGAGTTTGCCGAGGCGATTATTAACCATTTCGACGATTAAACCTCGGACCCCCCGCTAAAAATCCCCCCTGATAATCAGGGGGGATTCTCTTCTTCGACATATTTTGAGAATCCACCCTAAATGTAGAGGCGAGCAAGCGAATCGCCTCTACATTTAGGGCTTCATCGGTCGTTCCAGGAAGCCAGAAATTTTTGAGTAAAAGCTGGTGACAGGAGTCGAACCCGCGACCCACGCATTACAAGTGCGTTGCTCTACCAACTGAGCTACACCAGCATGAGTTTTAACTTTACCAAAGTTTGGAGCAGTTATGCAACCCCTCCACCGGACTTTTTTAGGAGGGAATCAGACCCTTGGGTTATAATCCCGATATCTCTGCACGGACTCTGAGACATGAGGGGATTGCAAAATATAAATCATCCAACCGTTCAACTAAAAGGAAGGTATGTGTAGGGGCGCAATGCTTGCGCCCTTGGGGCCTGCGCATTGCGCCCCTACATTGACGGGGCTACTCCGTTGAGCAGTTACTACGAACGAACGTTTTGGAGGTTTTATTTTTTGGAGTTCCCTGATTGAAACCGCAAAGATGCCTCACCCACGAATCTATTTAACACCCGCTTAGGGAACTCCAAAAAATAAAATACCCAAAAACCCACACCCTCAAGGGTGGAGGCTCACAGGACGAAGCGGTGCCTGCGCGGGCTAAGAACGTCTTTTTAGTTCCTTAAGCATCGCATTTGGGTGATTTATTTGTTGCA
>NZ_JAMXOT010000131.1 GCF_024220515.1 Oscillatoria sp. HE19RPO | reverse complement strand
GGCGCAATGCTTGCGCCCTCCGGAGGGCGCAAGCATTGCGCCCCTACATTGAGGGGGCTACTCCGTTGATCCGTCATACGAACGAACGTTTTGGAGATTTTATTTTTTGGAGTTCCCTAAGTAGAATCAACTTTTTAGAGTGTTCTGGTGTTCGCCCTTTTGCTATTTTTCAAGAAGAACCGAGTTAACTGAGGAAACCTGCGATGACTGTATCCATTGCCTATTTAGGGCCTCCAGGCACCTATTCCGAAGCGGCAGCGATCGCTTATGTGGACCAGTTGCAGCAAGATACCGGGGAGGAATGTCTGTTGTGTCCCTATCCCAGTATCTCCCAAACCTTACGCGCTGTTGCCCGATCGCAGGCTCAACGAGCGGTGGTGCCTGTGGAAAATTCCCTGGAAGGCAGTGTGCCGATGACCCTGGATGCCCTCTGGCAGTTAGATAGTCTGCAAATTCAACGGGCCCTGCTGTTGCCGATTTCCCATGCCCTGATTTCACCCGTCCCCGAGTTGTCAGCAATCAAAACGGTTTATTCTCATCCCCAAGCGTTAGCTCAATGTCAGGGATGGTTGGAACAGTTTCTCCCTTGGGTGCAATTAATTCCCACAAATTCTACCACCGAGGCGGTGCAACAGTTAGAAGGCGATCGCTTCGCTGCTGCAATTTCGTCTCAACGCGCTGCTGAACTTTACGATCTCCCCATCATCGCTTTTCCCATTAACGATCGCCCGGATAACTGCACTCGGTTTTGGGTGGTGAGTTTACAACCCTCTCCCGGGGGGGCTTATACCTCCTTGGGGTTTAGCGTCCCGGCGAATCTTCCCGGGGCCCTTTCTCAACCGCTTCAAGTCTTTGCCAGTCGGGGGATTAATTTAAGTCGGATAGAATCTCGCCCCACGAAGCGATCGCTCGGAGAATATTTGTTTTTTCTGGATTTAGAATGCGATTCTCGAAAATCTTCGATGGAATCAGCGTTTCAGGAATTACGCTCCCACACGGAGACGCTAAAAATTTTCGGGAGTTACGATTTTGTGGCAATTAAGTCGGATTAGGGGATGTTCGATTCCCGTCGGTGAGGTTAGGATATGAAGCATCTATCTCGAATCCCGACTCGAAGGCGATTCACCCAACTGAAAAACGCCGAGGGTCATCAAAAAAAAAGACCCCGCTCGGAGCTTTTGAGCGAGGTTCCTGGGTGGTGTGAGAAGTGAACGTAATTGTTCTCTATAAAAAGAATAGTCAGCAGATGTAACAGTTTTATGGCGATCGCATGACAAAGTTATGTCATTTGATTCAGAGGCGATCGCCATCAGGGATGTAACCCTTCTGCTGCTGTCTATGGCTGCAACAAATCCAGTTCAGAGTTTGACACCCCCAGATGTGGCGATGGGGATAGCTCGATGAACGTATTCTACCTTACTTTACCCCTTTGAGAAGCTGGGGGATTTCAGCTTTACCTGAATTTATGTATCCAACATCTCAAGGCATTCCGGCATTACCGGATCTGACTCATCCTGATGAATTGATGCAGTTTGGCGATCGCATTCTGAGTTTATCGCTCAGTTTAGGAATTTTTTTAGTGGTGTTCGGATTGGCGATCGCCGCCCTCAAATGGACTTACCGACAACCAGAACCCCCCTTCCCTCTCCTAGAAGATTGGGTGGGTGGTTATTTGGTCTTACTCCAAAAGTTACCCCATTTTATTTTAATTCTGGCCTTTTTAAGCGGCGGATTCTTTCTATCTTCGACGTTAGCCAATCGCTACCATCATTGGGAACAAGCCCGGGTTCAAGACATAGCTGCCAGCGTTTCTGGGGAACGACTGGAACAACCTTCCCCTCGGATTCGCTATGTGATTGAAGAACCCTATAAATACAGCAATTGGATTAATGGGCAGTTAGTTGAAATTGAGGATACCCGAGAAGTTAATCGGTTTTTGGCCCTGTCCGGTTCGTCCATTGTGGTTACCCTCAACCAATCGACGGATGTTAGCAATAACAATGCCATTTATCTGGCTGAGTTTGAAGCAGAATACGAAGTGATTAACTCCCTGAGAGAATCTCGGACTTTTTTCTTTGAAATTCCTCCCCCTTATGGTTATTCTTTGCTGCAAAACTTTAAAGTGGAGCGGGATGGGGAGCGAATGCTCCAGATTAATCCGGGAGATTATGGTTTTCCGTTTGCGTTACAACCCGGGGAAGAAACTCGCTTTCGGGTGACTTACAAGGCGCAAGGAGGACCTCGGTGGGTTTACAATTCCCAAGGTGAATCTTTGTCTAATTTTCGTCTCACGGCATTGGCAAATTTTCCCAAGGCTGATTTTGCCAGTGGGATTATTCCAACCGCGACGAATCAAGAACGTTCGGGGACCCGTTTTAGTTGGGTGTTTGAAGATAATGTTTCGGTTCGCAATCCTTTTGGGGTATTTACGGCAACGGAGACGGTCCGCAAGACGGGGGTGCTGCCTCGGTTGCTGTTGTTGGCACCGGGGGTATTTTTGTGGTGGATTGTTCTGCTTTATCTATCGGTCCCGATGCGTCTGATTGATGTCTCTCTGGCGGGGGGTTTATTTTTTGCCGGACTGTTGAGTTTGACTTATTTTAGTCGGGTGATGGATGTGACTCTCGCTTGGCTGTTGCTTTCTCCCATCCTGTTGGTGTTGGTATGGGGGTTGGGAAATCAAAAGCGGGTTTCGTTGGCGGCCCTGATTTGTACGATCGCCGGTGCGGTTCTGCCAATCTGGGGATTAATTGGCAGCTATACGGGTTTAACGTTGAGTGTTGCCGGTTTGCTGTCGGTGGTTTGGCTGGCCCTTCGCCATTGGTATGGGGGTGTGGGACGGTTGAGATTTTAGAAAGTTAGAAAGAGGGAGATGTTGGATTTTATACCAAATCCGGTTGGTAAAAGTCGGTTTTCGCTTTTAGCCCGCGCAGGCACCGCTTTGTTCTGTGAGCCTCCAGGCTTTCCTTACGGAACGCTACGCGAACAGCCTGCGGGTTTTTGCAGACCTTTGACAACCGGATTCCGTATTAGAGGCGATCGCTGATCTAAAATCCAATATCTAAAGGCTCTTGTCACTCATTAAGGGTGTCTTTGAGGACGGTGCGTGCGGCGAGATGAGATCGGGTGGAGGTGAGAATTTCCGATTCTCGTTCTAGTCGGGCTCCGGTATCTAGCATTTCGAGAAGGGATTGCTGTTCGGCAGCGACGCCATAGAGGTTACTGGCGACCCAATAGGAGAGTTCCACGGGGAGATCGGGGATGTCGTCGGGGAGTTCGATGGTTTGATCCATGAGTTTGCCGGAGAGACGGACGACATCTCGTAAGAGGCGATCGACTTCACTGGCGAGGGGTCGGAGGTCTTGCTCGGGGGGTTGATCTTCGAGCCATTCGACTAAACCGACGAGATAGGGTTTTTCTCGGACGTATTCTAGGACTCGAAATCTCTGTTGGCCGAGGGTGAGCATTTTCATGCGGTCATCGGGGAGTCGGACATATTGGAGAATTTCGGCACAGCACCCGATGGAGCTGGGTTGACCTTTGACGGGATCCCACATGAGTACCCCAAATCTGCGATCGCTCTCCAGAATGGTGTTCATCATAATTCGGTAGCGAAACTCGAAAATGTGCAGGGGTAGGGGGCGGCCTGGAAAGAGTACGACTTCAGGCAAGGGAAATAGGGGGAGTTCTCGAACGGCGATCGAGGAGGAGGATTGCATTATGCCTCGGTCCAAAAAGTAACTTCGCTTTTATCTTAACTGATACATTTAACCTGAACATTGCGGTACAAGGAACTCACCCGTCCTGGCTCACGGACAAGTCTGGATTTTTTGATAATTGGTTGACTTAAAAACTTGACGTTTTTGAAGAGTTATGTTAAAGAAAGCGAGTTTTCAAGGGGAGTTTTTTAAGCGTACAGGACTTACCCAATTTTTAAAATTAGACCCTAAATGTAGTGGCGATTCGCGAATCGCCACTACATTTAGGGTGGATTCTCTGCGTAAGTCCTGGGGTAGTTATTATTTTTAATAAATTTAGGGGCGATCGCTTTTAGGTTCAGTCTCGGATTGAATGCTTAAAAAAGGAGAATTCTGAGTTCTCCTTTTTTAAAGGATAGATAAAACAGTCCGTTGCATTGCCAGAAGCGAGGCGCTGGATTTATGCAGACGGTGCGATCGGCGCAGGAAGACCTTTAGAGTTTGACTTCAATATCCACACCAGCAGGCAAATCGAGTTTCATGAGCGCATCAATCGTCTTAGAAGACGGTTGATAGATATCGATAATCCGGCGGTGGGTTCGGGTTTCAAAATGCTCCCGGGAATCTTTATCCACGTGGGGAGAACGGAGTAAACAGTAAATCCGTCGGTTCGTCGGTAAAGGAATAGGTCCGACGGCGGTGGCGTTGGTCCGATTCGCGGTATCTACGATTTTTTCGCAGGAAGTATCGAGCAATCTGCGATCGAAGGCTTTTAGACGAATCCGAATTTTTTGCTGTTGTAAGGTAGCCATTGATTTTTAGTTGTCTAGGTTCGGTTAATAAATGGGTCATTTGTCGTTTGTCATTTGTCATTTGTCATTTGTCATTTGTTGTTTGTCATTTGTTGTTTGTCATTTGTTGTTTGTCCTTTGACTAAGGACCAATGACTAATGACCAATGACTAATGACTAAGGACCAATGACTAAGGACCAATGACTAAGGACCAATGACTAGGGACCAACGACAAATGACAAGTGACAGACACAAGCAGAGCAGAAAAGCTCCTTAAGGTGGGATGACTTTTCTGCTCTACCGTCAATCAGAACGCTCCTGCCGTTTCAGGCGATCGCGTCCTCAGCCGGTTTACTTCTTGGCTGCTGCTGGTTGGTCGAGGATTTTAGAGACCACACCCGCGCCGACGGTCCGTCCGCCTTCACGGATGGCGAAGCGCATCCCTTGTTCAATGGCGATCGGGTTGATCAACTCAACCGTCATCTTGATCCGGTCTCCAGGCATCACCATTTCCACTTCGTCCCCTTCATCAGAGGTGAAGGCTTTAATGGTTCCGGTCACGTCAGTCGTCCGAACATAGAACTGAGGACGATAGCCGGAAAAGAACGGCGTATGACGGCCCCCTTCTTCCTTCTTGAGAATATACACTTCAGACTCGAACTGAGTGTGAGGAGTAATCGAACCGGGTTTAGCAATCACCATCCCGCGCTCGATATCTGCCTTTTGGATCCCCCGGAGCAGTACCCCGACGTTATCTCCAGCCAGACCTTCTTCGAGGATTTTTTGGAACATTTCCACCCCAGTCACCGTGGTGCTGCGAGTGTTTTTGATTCCAACCAATTCCACAGTTTCGCCAACTTTGACTTTACCGCGTTCGATCCGACCCGTGGCAACAGTTCCACGACCCGTAATCGAGAAGACGTCTTCTACAGCCATTAAGAAAGGCTTATCGATCGCCCGTTCCGGAGTCGGAATGTAAGCATCCACTTCATCCATCAAGGCGTAGATTTTATCAACCCACTCATTCTCACCCTTCTTGATAGCAGGGGTTTTGGTCAAAGCTTCCAGGGCCAACAGACCCGAACCGGAGACAATCGGAATATCATCACCGGGGAAATCGTAGGAAGTGAGGAGCTCACGCACTTCAAGTTCCACGAGTTCCAGGAGTTCTTCGTCATCAACTTGGTCTTGTTTGTTCAAGAACACGACGATATTCGGAACCCCCACCTGTTTTGCCAACAGAATGTGTTCCCGGGTCTGAGGCATGGGGCCATCAGCTGCAGATACAACCAGGATAGCGCCATCCATTTGGGCAGCTCCGGTGATCATGTTTTTCACATAGTCAGCGTGACCCGGGCAGTCAACGTGGGCATAGTGACGATCGGTGGTTTCGTATTCCACGTGAGCGGTGTTAATCGTGATCCCCCGTTGTTTTTCTTCGGGAGCAGCATCGATGTCATCGTACTTTCTGGCTTTGGCTTGACCCAGAGCAGCAAGGGTCAAGGTAATTGCTGCGGTCAGGGTCGTTTTACCGTGGTCAACGTGACCGATCGTACCGATGTTAACGTGGGGTTTAGTCCGTTCAAACTTTGCGCGTGCCATGTATTCTCTAGTTCCTTTCTCAATCGTTCATTGGCCATTGTTCATTGTTCATTGTTCATTGGGAAAAAGCAATGAACAATGAACCGTCAACAATGAACTACTATTATGCGTTCCCTTTACTCTTGGCGATGATGGGTTCAGCCACGTTGCGAGGCACCTCTTCATAGTGGCTAAACTCCATCGTAAAGATACCTCGGCCTTGGGTTTTAGACCGGATATCGGTGGCATAGCCAAACATTGCTGCTAATGGAACTTTAGCAGTCACCTTGGCAATTCCCTGCTCAGAGCCCATTCCTTCAATTTGGCCCCGGCGGGAATTGAGGTCGCCCATTACGTCCCCGAGGAAATTCTCGGGAACTTCTACCTCAACCTTCATCATAGGCTCTAACAGAACGGGTGACGCTTTCATCACCCCTTCTTTAATTGCCATAGAGCCAGCAATTTTAAAGGCCATTTCCGAGGAGTCAACATCGTGGTAGGAACCATCTACCAACGTGGCCTTGATGTCAATCATGGGGTAGCCTGCTAAAATCCCAGATTCGCAGGCTTCTTTCATCCCTTGTTCTGCAGGGGAAATGTACTCTTTGGGTACGGTTCCACCGACAATTTTCGAGACAAATTCAAAACCCGTGCCCGGATCGCCCGGTTCAAGTTGGATGACAACGTGGCCGTACTGACCTTTACCACCACTCTGGCGAATAAATTTGCCTTCGGCTTTGACGGCTTTGCGAATGGTTTCTCGGTAGGCTACTTGGGGTGCACCCACGTTGGCTTCTACTTTAAACTCTCGCAACATCCGATCCACCAGAATTTCGAGGTGGAGTTCACCCATCCCGGCAATCACGGTTTGATTGGTTTCAGCATCGATGCTGACCCGGAATGTGGGGTCTTCTTGGGACAAGGATTGCAGTGCTTTCGACAGCTTCTCCATGTCTTGCTTGGTCTTGGGTTCGACTGCCACAGAGATCACGGGTTCAGGAATGTACAGAGATTCCAGAATCACCGGACTATCTGGGGCGCAGATGGTATCGCCGGTGAAGGTGTCTTTCAGACCGACAGCGGCACCCAGGTCCCCAGCTCGCAGTTCATCCACTTCAATCCGCTCGTCGGCTTTCATGACAATCAAGCGGGAAATCCGTTCTTTCTTGTCCTTGGTGGAGTTAAGAACGTAACTGCCTTTTTCCAGAACGCCGGAATAGACCCGAATAAAGGTCAGACGCCCGT
Source organism: Oscillatoria sp. HE19RPO (assembly GCF_024220515.1). Lineage (GTDB taxonomy): Bacteria > Cyanobacteriota > Cyanobacteriia > Cyanobacteriales > Laspinemataceae > Laspinema. Next base: position 25,109 of record NZ_JAMXOT010000131.1, on the reverse strand, counting down.
AGGGGTCAGCCATGATTTTGAAAGCTAATGACGAGAGGGGGGCATCATCATCGGCACTCCGGAAGATTTCTTCGCCATTCGGCAGAGTTCCTTGAATCGGTGGCACGTCAATGGGAGCCGGTAGATAATCTACCACAGCATCTAACAAGAGCTGAACCCCTTTGTTTTTGAATGCTGAACCGCACATCGTCGGGACAATCTGACCCGTAATGGTTCCCTTCCGTAAAGCCGTGACAATTTCTTGCTCGGTAAATTCTTCACCTTCGAGGTATTTTTCGGTTAAGGCATCACTGGTATCGGCCACGGCTTCAATCAGCTTGGTCCGATAGCTTTGAGCGAGTTCGATCATGTCTTCAGGAATCTCGCCCTCTTGAATATCGGTGCCGATATCATTGGTGTAGATCCGAGCCTTCATCCGCACCAAGTCAATAATTCCGGAGAATTGGTCTTCGTTGCCGATCGGGAGTTGGATCGCCACGGCGTTAGTCCGCATCCGATCGCGAATCTGCTCGTAAACTCGGTAAAAGTTCGCCCCAGTGCGGTCCATCTTGTTAATAAACGCGATGCGCGGCACTTTATAGCGATCGGCTTGACGCCACACGGTTTCGGATTGCGGCTGAACTCCACCCACGGAGCAGAAGACGGCAATCACGCCGTCGAGTACACGCATGGAGCGCTCCACTTCAATGGTGAAGTCTACGTGACCGGGGGTGTCAATAATGTTGATCTGGTTGTCTTTCCAACTGGTGGTGATGGCAGCAGCCGTGATGGTAATGCCCCGCTCTCGCTCTTGCTCCATCCAGTCTGTCACGGTGTTGCCATCATGCACCTCACCGATTTTGTGAACCACACCGGAATAAAACAGAATCCGCTCCGTCGTTGTGGTCTTGCCCGCATCGATGTGGGCGGCGATTCCTATGTTTCGCACTTTCTCAAGCGGGACAGTACGTGCCACAGCTACCTCCTTGTTTGTGTTGCCGCAATTATCTTTGAATGATGCGTTAAACGCACTTGGGTGTTCGTGCTTTTCCAAGTCGCCGGTACAATCCTCGATTCTACTTCACCAGACGCTTGGTGGTTTTACTGTCTAGACGCTGATTGCTTCTATTTCCTAGACCCTTGCCGATCGCGCTTGGAATGTCGCCATCAAAGTTAAGTCAGTCTAGGGTTGAATCGGGTTTTTTGACCCACCGTTTGCTTAAACAGGCTAACGTCATTTAACCGACTTACCTTCCCGAGAAGACAACACCTAAAATTCTCCTCGGGTTGCGAAGTCACTCGCTGTTATTTTTTTAAGGAGTTTGACTTCTGCTTGGCCAGTTCTCTAGGGGGCTAGAAAAAGGCTCAATTCGACATGACAGAAGGAATCCACCGTCTTTGAAGTTAACCCAAATCGGGCATACTCCTGTGGATTTTCCCCGGTCCTGTTACATTTTAATATTTTTTGCAAAATTTGTTTACATAGAACACCTTTTTTTTCCGCAATGGGTCTGATTCCGATTTTAGTAACGATAGTGGGCGAACGCTTTATTGGCCTCTGCCATCCGGTGGGTTTCTTCCCGTTTCCGGATTGCATTGCCGGTTTCGTTGGCGGCATCCATTAATTCGTTAGCCAATTTCATGGCCATCGTGCGACCCGCGCGGGTTCTGGAAAAGTGAATGATCCAGCGCAATGCTAACGCTGTACCGCGATCGGACCGAACTTCCATCGGGACTTGATAGGTGGCCCCGCCAACCCGTCGGCCTTTGACTTCCACCAGGGGAGTCACATTTTTAACCGCCTTTTCAAAGACTTCCAGGGCATCTGCGCCGGTTCTTTCTTCGATGGTTTTCATGGCGTTGTAAACAATGTTGAAGGCGACTGACTTTTTGCCACTCTTCATTACACGCCGCACCATCATACCAACCAAGCGGCTGTTATAAACTGGATCGGGAGTAACAGAACGTTTTTGACTACCAGTGCGACGAGACATACTAACTTTTCACCCAAACTAACGACTGTAACTAACTGTAACTAACTGTAACTAGCCGTGACTAGCTGTGATTCGTTGCTGAGGCGATTCAGCTTGAATCCTCCCACGGTGGTGGGAAGGAAGACGGTTTTCTTTCTTTGGAGTATTCGGAGGTCCGCTTAGTCCTTGGTGAAGTGACGGTTCGCGATGGGTTGGACGGGCTTGATGGTCTGGCCGATGCTTGATCCGCTCAGGCGATCGCATTTTTATAGCCGTCCAAGGCGATTGCTCCCTCAAGTTTTCCTACCGAGTCCGATGAGAACTGCCTAAAACTTTAATCGGGATCGCTCATCCTGACACAATCGATTGACTCGATGGGGTTTTTCAGGCCATCGTTTGGCCAGATGAGCGCCATCAGATTGTACATCTTTTTTGTCGATCAACTTAAGGTGCGGACTCTCTCCATCCCGTGGGAAGCTTGTTCATCCTTGGATTCAATCCCTTGGATACCCCACATCAGCGATCGCCCTTCCACTGAACACCGCAACCCTTGACTGTTCCGATTCAGGCTTCGCGCCTCATTTAATATCTATTTAGGCCTTAGGACGCTTGGCCCCATATTTAGAACGCCCTTGACGGCGGTCTTTGACTCCGGCAGTATCTAAGGTCCCACGGATGATGTGGTAACGAACTCCGGGTAAATCCTTGACCCTGCCGCCTCGGATCATCACGACGGAGTGTTCTTGTAGGTTATGACCAATGCCTGGAATGTAGGCGGTGACTTCAAATCCAGAGGTCAGGCGAACCCGGGCTACTTTTCTAAGGGCTGAGTTCGGTTTTTTCGGTGTGGTGGTATAAACTCTCGTACAAACGCCCCGACGCTGCGGACAACTCTTGAGTGCAGGCGATTTGGTTTTCTTTTCGATCTTCTGCCGTTCGGTACGAATAAGTTGTTGTATTGTGGGCATGAGTTATGGGGTATTCAGGTTTTCAAGGATCAAGTTGACAACAATCTACAATTATATCTTACCCTAGTATCCCCTGTCAATTTTTAGGTCAGAAAAACAATAGAAAATGGCAGGAGATAAAAATCCCCATTGAGGGCCATCTCCAGATTGAAGGGCTGACCTCAGCGGGTCCCTAGGGGGTGGGGGACTCAACAATCGAGAAGGAATTACCACAGCCACAAGTCTTTGCAGCCTTGGGGTTATGGAAGCGGAACCCTCCTCCCATCAAATCCTGCGAGTAATCTAAAGTTAGGCCGTTGAGATAGTCGAGGAAGCGGCTATCGACCGTCACTTGAACGCCATCGCACTCACAGATGAGATCATCGGGGTTGCACTGTTCGTCAAACGCCATCGTATAATACCACCCAGCACAACCCCCCGTTTCAACCCCGAGACGAAACCAGACATTTGGGTTGGACTGTTTGGACTGGATGCGTTTAATTTCGGTGACGGCTGCTTTACTCAGCTGAATCATGAATGGGTGGACATAGGGTGTCGTGATCGGCGATCGCAATTTTACCGCGATCGCGACTCAAATGCTACGGCGATCGCCTGCTAATTTCCCCAAAAAATCGCCTTTTACGAAGGGAAAAGACGATCGCATCTCATTTATAAGCAATTTTAACCCCATTCCCACCCCATCCCAACAACAGGACTTACACAGATTTTGAAAATCCGCCCTAAATAAATGTAGAGGCGATTCCCGAATCGCCTCTACATTTATTTAGAATTTAAAAATTGCGTAAGTCCTGACAGGAAGGAGTCCCTGACCATCCCGGTGAGGATTACTTAGCCCGGGCGTAGTCATCTTGGAATCGGACGATATCATCTTCACCCAAATATTCCCCATTTTGAACCTCAATCAAAATCAAAGGAATCACCCCAGGATTTTCCAGACGATGATTCGTGCATTGCGGGACATAGGTAGACTGATTGCTGGTGAGCATCAATTCTTGGTCTCCGCAAACGACCCGGGCCGTTCCACAAACCACGATCCAATGTTCGCTGCGATGGTGGTGCATTTGCAAGCTGAGGCGGTGACCCGGTTTGACTTCAATCCGCTTGATTTTATATCCATTGGCATCTTCTAAAACCGTGAACGAACCCCAAGGGCGCAGTTCCGTGGCTGCCACCATCGTAGAAGATGAGGAGGGAGCAGTTGCCCCCGGATGAAGAATTTCTTGAGCGTTAGCCATTGTTCCAGTCTCCATAATCGTTTGTTGAGAGCGGGGAAACCGCATCCAGTCTATCCAGGCGATCGCCCAGAAGGTGAATTTGGGGTCATCGAGTCGATGCTTGAGAAATTTTCTGACCTGAGTAGGGCTAAGGATGAGTTTAAGTCTGCTTCTTAAAGATATATTTCCCCGAGAAAGCCAAATTAAAATAAAGAATTTAAGCCCGTTACCGAAGCCAGGGCCTTCCAACCCTCTTTATCCCACCATAACAAGCCAGCAAAGCCTTGTCAGTCGTCCGGGAGATAGATAGGGGTAATCTATATCAAATCTTTATTTCTAACTCCAGGGACTTTATCCGCGCTTTAAATTTCACATCAAGGCTGAATTTTTACCGACGATCCCACCAGTCTGACAGACAGACATGACGATCCGAGTCTGCACCGCCTGACTGTTGCTGCATCGGTTTGCTGAATCTTCAACCTAGGGATTGTCAGATGAAAGTTATTTCTATATGATTTTTAATCCAGACCTATAACTTTGGCTTACCCCTAACCTCCTGGGATCTAATCTGGACTGCTCTGGTCCATCACTGTTCAACAGGGACGCCCTTAGCATCTCAAGACCGAAGGGAAGGAGCGCTAAATTAGAGGGAACCGAGAAACTCCCCGGGTTCCAAACCGATTTAGGGCCATCCTCAAGAAAACCGCTCAAGTCAGACCGGAATTAACAATGGCCTGAAAACCTTCTAAAATTAATGAGACAGAAGGTTGATTTGTATAGATGCCCCCGCTAGGGATTAGCTATTTACGTTTGGGACTTGCTTGTCACGGTAAAAACGGAGAGGCGATCGCCAGATGCAGCCCAACCCTTGATGGTCAGAAGGGGCAGCAACGGGGGCGATCGCGCCTACCCCTTCTGCGGCTCGTTTCCATCTAAAAATTGTTGAACCCTGATTTATAGAGAATTCGATGATGAAAAGCTCGCAGATTTAACCGGAAGAAACGCTAAAACCTAAACTCTAAACTCTACAATTCCCCATCCACCATCTACCCGAAAAGCAATGCCCAACCCAAATATTCAATCCAATTCCATCAATGAGTTCGGTTTCCTGGGTCAACCCTGGTTAGTTGAAGAACGAGACGCCTGTGGTGTCGGTTACCTCGCCAATCCGCAAAACGTTCCCAATCGGGAAATCGTCTCAATGGCTTTGAATGCCTTAACCTGTCTCGAACATCGCGGCGGTTGTTCCGCAGACCGGGATTCGGGTGATGGGGCCGGAGTAATGACAGCAATTCCTTGGCAACTCTTCCAGCCTTGGTTACAAGATCATAACCCGAACTCCTATTCCCTGGAATCCATTGGGGTTGGCATGGTCTTTTTCTCCCTGGACCCGGTGTTGCAACAGGCGGCACGTCAAATTGTCGAGGACACGCTCAAAAGCCATGATTTAGAGCTATTAGGATGGCGCAAAGTCCCCGTGCGTCCGGAAGTCCTGGGGGTGCAAGCGCGGGAAAATCAGCCTCATATTGAGCAAATGTTTGTTTATTGCCCAGATAAAACCGGGGATGAATTAGAACGACATTTGTATTTGACCCGCCGCGCCATCGGTTCCGCCCTGAAAGTCGATGCAGCCGGTCCCCACCACCAAACCCCGATTATTTGGGGAGAAGATTTCTATATTTGCTCCTTCTCTAATCGGACCATTGTCTATAAAGGCATGGTCCGTTCAGCGGTGCTCTCGGACTTTTACCTGGATCTGCTTGATGAGTCCTATACCAGTGCTTTCGCCGTTTATCATCGCCGGTTTAGCACCAACACCCTCCCCCGATGGCCCTTAGCTCAACCGATGCGGTTGTTGGGACACAATGGGGAAATTAATACCCTCTTGGGCAATATCAACTGGATGATGGCGCGGCAGGTGGATTTACAGTCGCCGCTATGGGGCGATCGCATCGAACAACTCAAACCCCTGGTTAATCCGAAAAATAGTGACTCCGCCAACCTGGATAACGTCATGGAATTGCTGGTGCGATCGGGTTCTCGCGCCAGCGAAGCCTTGATGATTATGGTTCCAGAAGCCTATCAAAACCAGCCCGCCCTCAAAAATCGGCAATCTATCGTCGATTTCTATGAATACTACAGCGGCATCCAAGAACCTTGGGATGGACCCGCCCTGATTGCCTATAGCGATGGACAACAAGTCGGGGCCACCCTCGATCGCAATGGCTTACGCCCCGCCCGCTATGCGATAACCAACAGTGGCTTAGTCATGGTCGCCTCGGAAGCCGGTGTAGTCAATATTCCCGAAGCCGACATCATCGAAAAAGGTCGTCTGGGTCCCGGTCAAACCCTCGTCGTAGACCTCACCACCCACGAAGTCCTCAAAAACTGGGAAGTCAAAGAACGGATTGCTCAAAAGCATCCCTACGGCGAATGGTTGGCCCAACATCGCCAACATCTCCAACGCCAAACTCCCCTAAGCGCCAATCAACTCACCCCCGAACAACTCCTGTCCGCCCAAACCGCCTTCGGCTACACCAGCGAAGACGTGGAAATGATCGTCGAAGAAATGGCAGCAATGGGCAAAGAACCCACCTTCTGCATGGGCGATGATATCCCCTTAGCCGTTCTCTCCCAAAAACCTCGCCTGCTTTACGACTATTTCAAACAACGGTTTGCTCAAGTCACCAATCCCCCCATTGACCCCCTGCGGGAAAGTCTGGTGATGTCCCTGCGGATGCATTTGGGCTTCCGAGGCAATCTCCTAGAAGTCAAACCCGAACTGGCGAAACAACTAGAAATTGACTCCCCGGTTCTCAATGAAGCGGATTTACGCCAGATTGAATCTCGGTCTGATGCGGTGTCTCTGTCTACCCTATTTCCCCTGACGGATAGCCCCTCAGAATTGGCCGAATCAGTGCAAAACCTCTGCCATCAGGCCGCTGAAGCGGTGCGAAATGGCGCAACCCTGCTGATTCTGAGTGATGCACCCGGACCCAACTCCAGCACTACCTACATTCCCCCATTGGTGGCAGTTGGGGCGGTTCACCATGCCCTGATTCGGGCCGGTTTGCGCTCTCATGCTTCTTTAATTGTTAATACGGCTCAATGTTGGAGCACCCATCATTTTGCCTGTTTGATTGGCTATGGCGCTTCTGCGGTTTGTCCCTATTTGGCCTTAGAATCCGTGCGTCATTGGCATGAAGATGGCAAAACGCAGAAATTGATGGAACGGGGTAAACTGCCTCAAGTCACCCTTGAGCAGTCCCAGGAAAATTACCGTCATGCGATCGAGGCGGGACTGTTGAAGATTCTCTCCAAGATGGGGATTTCCCTGCTGTCGAGTTATCACGGCGCTCAGATTTTTGAGGCGATCGGGATTGGTCGGGAATTGCTGGATTTGGCCTTTGTGGGTACTGCTTCTCAAATTGGCGGCTTGAGCGTGGCTGAATTAGCTTCAGAACTGCGGGCGTTCCATGAGAAAGCCTTCCCCCAACCAGCAGGTAAAAAGTTGCCGAATGAAGGGTTTGTGCAGTATCGTCCCGGTGGTGAATATCACATGAACTCCCCGGAAATGTCCAAGGCGCTGCATAAGGCAGTGGCGGATATGAAGGGTTCGGGAGAAGGGTATGAACATTACCAACTCTATAAACAGTATTTAGCCGAACGTCCGCCGACGGCGTTGCGGGATTTGTTGGATTTCAAGAGCGATCGCCCTTCGATTTCCATTGATGAAGTCGAACCCGTGGCAGAAATTCTCAAACGGTTCTGCACTGGCGGGATGTCCCTCGGGGCCCTGTCTCGGGAAGCCCATGAAGTGCTCGCAGTCGCCATGAACCGGATTGGTGGTAAATCCAACTCCGGGGAAGGTGGAGAAGACCCGGTGCGCTTTGGGGTCTTGGATAATGTGGATGACCAAGGTAAGTCGCCTTCGTTACCCCATCTCAACGGCTTGAAAAATGGCGATACCGCTTCCTCCGCCATCAAACAGGTGGCCTCCGGTCGCTTTGGGGTGACTCCCGAGTACCTGATGAATGCCAAGCAAATCGAAATTAAAATGGCGCAAGGGGCCAAACCCGGAGAAGGCGGCCAACTCCCCGGGAAAAAAGTCAGTCCTTATATCGCCATGTTGCGGAAATCTAAGGCAGGAGTTCCCCTGATTTCGCCGCCACCGCACCATGATATCTACAGTATTGAGGATTTGGCCCAGTTAATTTTTGACCTGCACCAAATCAATCCCAAAGCGGGGGTTTCGGTGAAATTAGTTTCGGAAATTGGCATTGGCACGATCGCCGCTGGGGTGGCTAAAGCAAATGCAGATATTATCCAGATTTCCGGACATGATGGCGGCACCGGCGCTTCTCCCTTGAGTTCGATTAAACACGCCGGGAGTCCCTGGGAGTTGGGGTTAGCGGAAGTGCAGCGGGTGTTGATGGGCAATGGACTGCGCGATCGCGTCGTCCTCCGCACCGATGGCGGCTTGAAAAGTGGCTGGGATGTCCTGATTGCGGCCTTGATGGGGGCGGAAGAGTTTGGCTTTGGCAGTATCGCCATGATTGCCGAAGGTTGCATCATGGCCCGGATTTGCCATACCAACAACTGTCCCGTGGGAGTCGCCACCCAGCAGGAGAAACTCCGGGCGCGGTTTACTGGAGTCCCCGAGCACGTGGTCAACTTCTTCTATTTCATTGGGGAAGAGGTGCGGCAGTTGTTGGCGATGTTGGGATATCGCTCTTTGCAGGAAGTGATTGGACGCGGAGATTTGCTCACCCTGCGCGAGTCGGTGCAGTTGACCAAGACTCAGGGGTTGAGTTTGGATGTGATTACGAAGATGTTGCCGGATACCCGGGGCGATTCTCCTGCGGAGATGCTTCGCAAACGCAGTTGGTTAAATCATGGTCCAGTGCATAGCAATGGGCCGGTGTTGGATGATGATTTGCTGGCGGATGGGGAGATTACCGGGGCGATCGCCACTCAATCTCAAGTTTCCAAAATCTTCCCGATTGTGAATACAGACCGTTCCGTTGGGGCGCGTCTGGCGGGAGAAATTGCCTCTCGCTATGGCAATAATGGCTTTGGTGGTCAGATTAACTTGACCTTCCAAGGGGCAGCAGGCCAGAGTTTTGGGGCGTTTAATGTTTCTGGAGTCACCCTGCGCCTAGAAGGGGAAGCCAATGATTATGTGGGTAAAGGGATGACTGGCGGAACTTTGGTGGTGGTCCCACCAGCGGGAGCTACTTATAATCCGTCCGAGAATGCGATCGTGGGCAACACCTGCCTCTATGGGGCCACCGGAGGATACCTGTTTGCCCGGGGTCAAGCCGGACAACGGTTTGCCGTCCGCAACTCCCTAGGTAAAGCCGTGATTGAAGGGGCTGGGGACCATGCCTGTGAATATATGACCGGCGGCGTGATTGTCGTCCTGGGTCAAACGGGCCGGAACGTAGGGGCCGGGATGACTGGCGGATTGGCCTATTTCCTAGATGAAGAGGGCAATTTTGATGAGTTGGTGAATCATGAGATTGTCCATGTTCAACGGGTGACGACGCCTGCTGGGGAGGCGCAACTCAAGGAGATGATTCAGATGCACCAAGAACACACGGGTAGCGACAAGGCATCTCGGATTCTGGAGAACTGGACGGAGTATTTACCGAAGTTCTGGCAGGTGGTCCCGCCTTCGGAAGCGGACAGTCCCGAGGCATCTGCTGAACCGACGGTTGAGAAGGTGGCGGTGAAGGCGTAAGGGAAGAACCTCTCCCTAAATCCCTCTCCTAAGAGGAGAGGGACTTTGAGAAGGTAACGGCGTAAGGGAAGAACCTCTCCCTAAATCCCTCTCCTAAGAGGAGAGGGACTTTGAGAAGGTAAGGGTTGGGGGGAAGAACCTCTCCCTAAATCCCTCTCCTAAGAGGAGAGGGACTTTGAGAAGTTGACGGTTGGGGCGATGTTTGTAGTAACGACTTCAGTCGTTACCGCGTGACGAAAGCCAATGCCAAGTCACGCCCTCTTTGGAGGCTTTAGATCCAGTCTCCGAACAGACGCTTAAAAGGTAACGGCGGGGGCGAAGAACCTCTCCCTAAATCCCTCTCCTAAGAGGAGAGGGACTTTGAAAAGGGGGCGGCTGGGTCAATGTTTGTAGTAACGACTTCAGTCGTTATCTTCCCCAGTTTCCAAAGGTAGTTTTAATTCAACTCTGACAAAGCCAAACCACCTCCGGTCCCCTCCCCTTGGCAAGGGTAGGGTTAGGGTGGGGTCCCGTTTTTGAACCTTGAAAAAAGAACCCATGAAAGGGGAATAACGACTGAAGTCGTTACTACGAACATTAGAAAACGACTGAAGTCGTTACTACAAACATCTTCCTTATCCCACTAACCAATAAGTCATCATTTCTCCTCTTCCTTTCACCTCAATGGGTCCTCGTTCCTCGAAGTGGAACTGATGTTTTAACCGTTCGTAAACGGTTTCTGTGACTTGAATTTTCCCGGGAATGCCTGATGATTCCATGCGAGAGGCGACATTGACGGCATCTCCCCATAAGTCGTAACTAAACTTTTTCACACCAATTACGCCAGCGACGACGGGCCCGGTGTTGATGCCGATTCTAATTTGAAGGACTTCGCCATAGTGGGATTGAAATTGGACGATGCTGGATTGCATTTCTAAGGCCATTTGAGCAACGGCCTCGGCAGAATTAGGGTGTTTCACAGGTAATCCACCGACTACCATATAGGCATCGCCTATGGTTTTAATTTTCTCTAACCCTAGTTTGTCGCTGAGTGTGTCAAAAGTTGAGAAAATTTCATTGAGTAAGTTGACTAACTCCGTCGGTTGCATTTGGGCGGAGAGGGGAGTAAAGCCGACAATATCAGAAAATAAAATGGTGACTTCATCAAATTGTTCGGCAATGGCACGGGTATCGGTTTTCAAGCGGTCTGCAATGGCTTTGGGTAAAATGTTTAATAATAATCTCTCGGTTTGTTCTTGACTTTGTTGCAAGGCTATATCGGTAATTTTTCGCTCTAATTCAGCACCGGCTCTTGCTGCAAAAATTTTCAAGACGAGCTTGCGGGTTTCGTCATCAACCATCGGGTGGGTATCTAAGACGGCAATATGACCAATCACATCCCCTGTTGTATCAAGTAAGGGGATTCCCGCATAGCTTTGCGCTTGTAACTTAACTAAATCGGCATCATCAGGAAACCGAGCAATAATATTATCAGGATAGCAATAATATTGTCCATTGGTAATGACTTCATCGCAGGGTGTCCCGACTAAATCATATTCTAAGTTTTCAGAAAAGTTTTGGTCTTTCCAAAAGGATAACATCCGAACCCGGGTTTTTTGTGGGTTCGCACATTCGGTGATAAAGGCATAACGAATTCCCAGGATTTCCGCCAAATATTGAACGCAAGCCTGGAAAAAGTCTTGTCCAGTTTTGGAAGCAGTGCCTTCAACAATGAGTTGGAGGGCTTCTTCTCGGCGTTTGCGATCGCTGATATCTCGGACGACACAGAGAACTGAGTTCAAAGAAATGGGAGAAATGCTTGCAGATACTTCTATTTGAGTTTGGCTGAATGTCAAACTATATTCGACTTCCCGAGTTTCTTGTCGAGCTAAAGCTTCTCGAATTTCTACTAATAAAACTTGAGCAGTTTCTTCGGGGAGTACATCATGAATTGTTTTACCCACAATGTCTTCAGACGGTTGGAAAAGGAGTTTGGTATTGGTGTTAGCAAATTTTAGATACTGTCCCTGAGCATCTAAAACATAAATTAATTCATTCATGCTTTTAATGAGGGCAAGTAATTCGCTTTGGGATGCTTCTAAATCAGCTTGGGCTTTTGTTAAGCCGCTTACTGTTTCCTGCAATTCTTCATTTTTCAGCTTTAATTGTTGTTGGAGGGTTTTTAAGTTGAGTTGGGTTTGTACTCTGGCTAAAACTTCTTCAAGTTGAAAGGGTTTGGTGATGTAATCGATTCCTCCGGCTTGAAAGGCTTTAAGTTTATCCTCAATTTCATTACCAGCACTCAAAAAAATGACGGGAACATCGCTTGTTTTAGGGTCGGTTTTTAGCTGTTCACAAACTTCGTATCCTCCCATTTCTGGCATATTAATATCTAAGAGGATTAGGTCGGGTGGAAGCATTTTGGAAGCATTTAATGCATATTTACCATTCGTTGCCTTACGAATTGAATATCCTTGATTAGATAAAAAATTGGCTAAAAATCGAATATTTTCAAGCTTATCATCTACAATTAAAATATTAGCGGTTCTTTGATTGTTTTGAGATTCAGTCATAGCTTTACCTAAGAAAAGTTTCGAGCTGCCTTTAATTTTACAGGGGTTTTGATGCCTTGTGGAACTTTCTTTTAATTCTGGGCATCTGGAGATTTGAGTTAAAATTTTGGTAATTCTGGAAGAGGTATAATATTTTGTTGATTACATAAGTTTCAAGGGCGGAGTTTGATTGTTGATTAAGAAAAACCCTGTTAATCTCCCATTTTTTTTCAAGTTAAAACCCAGAGAAATTCTCCGGGAGGACTAGAGAATAATCCTCCAACTTATTGCTCAAGATAAGAGATAATCTAAAATCAGAGCAATCTGTTCTTTTGTGTAGATGCAATTTTTATAGCATTTCCCACAATTATGAGGTACATTCTTTATTCTTTGGGATTGCGGTAAGCGCACTCCTTAATAGCTGTACTTCATAATTTCGGAAACCGCTATAACCTCTGAAATGATAACTTTGATTATTTAATTTAACAGATAGATTTAATAATAAACAGAGGTTATTTCTATCTGATATTTGATTGTGGTGACGAGTTTTTCTATGTTGAAGGGCTTGGCAATATAGTCTGCGGCTCCAAGGCTAAGAGCTTTTTTTCTAGCTGAATTATCATCATTGGCACTTAAAAAAATGATAGGGATGTGATGGTTATCAGGTTCAGATTTAAGCATCTGGCAGAGTTCATAGCCACTCATGTCAGGCATCTGAACATCTAATAGAATTAGACGAGGTTTAGAAGTTTGAATTGCCGTCAGTGCCATAGCCCCATTCAGAGCTTTTCGGGTTTGATATCCCCGCTTGACTAAAATTCGGGAGAGTAGACGAATGTTATCGGGAACATCATCTACGATTAAAATAGTCATAGGATTTCCTAAATTGGGGGATGGGGATTGATTAACCATGAGATTTAAGTCGATAGAGTTGGAGAATGCGATTGTGCCAATTCCATCAGGCGATCGAATTGGTAGTTTTCTAAGAGAACTGTTAAAGTTTCGATGAGCTTAGACTGTTCTGCTGGAATTGCTTTCATCAGTTCTAAAGCAAGGGTATCGCTACCTTGGGCGACGGCATTGTAAAATTGCTCCACCCAATCTGCGGGCATACAATTTAGGGCATCGGGGGGAAGTTCGCTCTGGGGTTTTTGATACTGTGCTGCTGGACGAGTGGCAATATTTGGTGTTTCCTGGTAGGAGTATTTTGCCCCTAAATACTGGGAGATCGTATCTAAGATTTCTTCGCGACGGAAGGGTTTGCTGACGAAATTATCGCAGCCTGCTTGTAAACATTCTTCTCGATTTTCTGAAAAGGCACTGGCAGTAATCGCAATAATTGGAGGAACAGGGGGTAAATCACTGGATGGGTTTGTGCGGTTGAGGAATTGTTTAATGTTTTGGGTTGCCTCATATCCATCCATTTTGGGCATATGCATATCCATGAAAATCAGGTGGGGATGCCACTGTTGCCAAGCGGCGATCGCCACTTCCCCATTTTCTGCTTCCAGAACTTCCACTCCGATATCCTTCAACAAGGTCACTAATAGTAATCGGTTAATTGGATTATCTTCCACCACTAAAATTCGATAACTCGGTTGTCCGGGTGCTAACCGAATGGCACCGTTGAGGTCACACATCTTGTCAATTGTGGACCCCTGAACTAAACCTACAGGAATCTCAAATTTAAAGCGACTCCCTTCTCCGACGGTACTGGTAACCGTAATGACTCCTCCCATTAATTGCACAAATTTCTGAGAAATTCGCAGTCCTAAACCTGTTCCTTCTTGGGATTGCCGCCCTACCCGAGTCTGCTGAAATGCCTGAAAGAGGTCTTTGATATCTTCAGAACTGAGTCCGGGACCCGTATCTTCAACTTCAAATTGCACCCTAGATTGGTGCGAAGTCTCAATGTCTGAGTCGGAATTAAATTCTGGACTAGATATCCGCAGGGTAACCCGCCCCTTGTTGGTAAATTTGATGGCATTTCCCAAGAGATTAATCAGAACCTGACGTAATTTATTTTCATCGCCGCGAATAAATTGCGGGAGGTCAGGTTGCAGCTCAAATTTCAGGCTTAATCCTTTAGATTTAGCTTTGAGTTGCAGCATGGATTCCAAGCTGTACACCAGTTTGGGTAGGTCAAATTCAACCTCATTCAAGGTGACTCGCCCTGCTTCAATTTTCGACATTTCTAAGACATCATTAATTAAAGCCAGTAAATGAGCACCACTTTTGTTGATGATGTCAATATATCCTTGATGCACCGACCCCAGAGAATTATCTCGTTGCATCAGTTGAGTAAACCCTAAAATTGCATTCAGAGGTGTTCTCAGTTCGTGGCTCATATTCGCTAAAAATTCGCTTTTAGCTCGGTTTGCTGCCTTAGCAGCTTCAGCAGTACGATGCAATTCTTCGGCTTGTTTTTGAGTTTGGGCAAACAGTTCGGCTTGTTGAACTGCGACTCCGAGTTGATTGCTAATTTGGGTAACAATTTTGGCTTCGGCCTCTTTCCAGTCTCGGGGACCACTATTTTGATACACGCCCAGCAAGCCCCAGAGCGTATTTCCACAAAAAATGGGAGAAATGACATAAGCTCGGGCATTGAATTGCTCTAAAAAATCTATATAGCAAGCGCTAAAACTGGCTTGATAGATATCAGAAACGCAACAAAACATCTGTTTTTGTCGATAAATCCCCCCTTGCTGTTCTTGCAGGTAAGTATCTTTAATCAAGAAATTCGCGGAATTCATTTGAATGAGGGCACAACCGGGTGCATCCGTGGTGACTTGAGTCAGAATTGGATCGTTGGCTTGGTCCGGCAATAACACATCCCAACCGGGGGTAACGGATTCGGAAACTAATGCGCCACTCCAATCGGGATTAAAGCGATAAATCACGACCCGATCGCAGTCAACAGCTTGCCGCAGTTCGTTGGTAGTGGCATGAAAAATTGTCTCTAAATTCAAACTTTCCCGCATCCTTTGGATGATGATGGAAATCGTTTTTTCCCGTTCCGCCATCACCCGCAGTTCGGCTTCTATATCAATCCGTTCTTGAATTTCAGTTTCTAAAGTCGAGTTGACCGCCACCAATTCGGCGGTGCGCTTTTCAACGCGAACTTCTAACTCTTCATAGGCAAGACGTTTCTCTTCTTCTGCCCATTTGCGCTGCAACTCCGTGGCGGCCCGGGCAGCAAAAACACTCATGATCGCTCGGGCTTGCGCCTCGGCTTCTAAGGGTTTTACATCAAGAATACAAAGATTTCCGATCGCCTGTTGATTGCTATCTAATAAAGCAACCCCCAGATAGCTTTCTGCGGCAATTCCTTCCAACAATGGGTCATTGGGAAAATACTCTCGCAGGTTCTCCGAGTAGCAGGAAAATTCCTTGCTATAAGCAATAAAATCACAAGGTCTTCCGGTAAATTCATAATTAAAATTATTGCCCAACCCATCCCCAGCCCAGAAGCCCAAACTCTCCAAGGTTTGCTCTTGAGTGTGACTTTTTTCAGAAACAATCACATACTTTACATCTAAAGCCTTGGCTAAGTTTTTAACCAGGGCTGGAAAAAAATCTTGTCCTGTCACTGAAGCAGTTCCGGACACCAGCGCTTGCAGAATTTCTTCTGTTCGTTGCCGTTCGGCGATTTGTTTCTGTAATTCCTGATTCACGGCTTCAAGCTGTTCTGGCGTTCGTAGGGAAAGAAATTGGGGCAGCAGTTCCACCAGTCGCAATGCGGTATAGCAAGAGATGATCGCTGTCAGGGCTCGCTCGATGCCAGAAAGCCAATAATCGGGATGCCACAGGGTCCAAATATCTAATAAATGACCTACGCCACAGAGGACAATAAAGGCTCCAAACATCGCAAAGATGCTCGAAAAAGCAATATCTCTGCGTTTGTAGATGAAGTAAATCAGCATCGTGGGAATGGAGAAGTAGGCGATCGCAATCAGCGCATCGCTAACCAGATGCAGTGCAACAAGGGGAGTTTGCCAAAGGTAACAATGGCCGTGTGGAATATAGGAACGTGGGGTGAGCAGATTGTTCAAGAATTCCAGCACTATTCTTTTCTCCTTGTAACTTTTCTTTAATCAATATGAAGTCAAGATTTATAAAAACAGGAATGGGAGTCTACAGCGATCGAGCTTTCCTCTAATTTGAATTTTTTCTCCTGAACTTTCAAGAGGATTTTCAAACCGGGTTAGACTCGATCTAAGATGGCGAGGTCCGTTAGCACCTATTTCCTCGATGTTGGGTTTCCCCAAAGTCCAGGAACCTCTGCACTCTGATTTTCTTTAGAGACTCAGCTCTCTTTCCTGAGTCGATCCTGCCATCGAACCCGGGCGATCGCCACCCCAGATGGAAGGTTAAGGCCGTAATTTAGCCATTTCAACGGGAATTTTAATGGGAAGGGGGGGATAACCCCTGTAAAATGGGTAACTAATCAATGTGATGAAAACAAAACAACTTTAGAGTTGGTTAAGAAGTGTTAAGTGTGGTTTCTCCTGACAGCCAATTGGAACGAACAACAGCTCAAAAACGTAGAAGAGGGGTTATTCTTAGCGCTCAGGGTGCTCAACGTTTACAAGCGGCGGAGCATTTGTCAGCGGCACGGGATAATGCTGGACACCCCTACACTTTGGAAGAGTTAAGCGATCGCACGGGACTGAGTACCAAAACACTGACCAAAGTCAGGCATCGCCAAAAGCCGGTCGATGCTGTCACTTTAGCTGACTACTTCAGCGCATTTGGCCTTTCCCTCCAAAAAGAGGACTATATTAGCCAGGAACCAGACGCTGAGGCATCAATGGCAGCTTTAACGGGTTTACTCAGGACCCCGCTCAAGGGACAGTTAGCCTTAGATTCTCCATTTTACATCTATCGATCCCCAGCGGAACAGCTTCTCAAGGCCGAGAGTGGGCAACCGGGGGCCTTAATTCGGATTCGCGCACCCCGCCAGTTTGGCAAAACTTCTTTGGTGGTCCGGAGATTTGCTCAGGCGGAAGACAGTGGATTTCGCACGGCGATCGTTAGTTTGCAACTCGCCGATAGCGGTGTTTTTGAAAGTTTAACAGTTTTCTTGCAATGGTTGTGTGTGATGGTCAGCCGCAGCCTGGGGTTACCCAACCGCTTAAAAGAGTTTTGGAATCCGATGTTTGGTAGTAGCTATAGTTGCAATGATTATTTTGAAAGCTATTTGCTGCCTGCGGCTGAAAGTCCTCTGTTGCTAGTTTTGGATGAAGTAAACTTAGTGTTTAACTATCCGAAGATTGCTACAGATTTTTTTGGAATGCTCCGGGCTTGGTATGAGCGATCGCGCCACAGTACCGAGGGGAGTGAAATCTGGCAAAAATTACGGTTAGTTATCATCTATTCCACGGATGTTTTTCTACCGCTCACGGTGCATCAATCACCGTTTAATGTTGGTTTATTAATTAGTTTATCGGCATTTACCGCAGAACAAGTTCAGGAGTTAGCCCTGCGTTACGGATTAACGCCTCCAGAACGCTACGCCGAGGGAGCGATCGCCCTGCTCGGAGGTCATCCCTACTTAACCCAATTGGCATTTTTTCACTTAAGCCAAGAGACTTTGACCCTAGAGGATTTTGTCGAAACTGTTACGACTCCCAACAGCATCTTCGAGAGTCATTTACGGCAACAATTCGCCTATTTAGAGCAGCATCCTGACCTCAAGGATGCCTGGAAATCGGTAATTTTAAGCAAAACTGGCGTGGAATTGCACCCAACCCAAGCGTTTAAATTGCAAGGATTGGGATTAATTAGATTTGAAAATCAATTATCTCTCCCCAGTTGTCTGCTCTATCAAACTTATTTTTCCCGATTCTTGAATATCTAGTCTAGGGAGAGAAAGGGAAAATATAAAAATTTTCTTTTCTCTCTATTTGTTTAGAATTTCTAACTTAACTGCATGGTAAATCAAGAAATTTTATTGGAAAATAATTCACTAATGCAACTTTCTAAAAGTTCTGATTTTTCTTATCAAGTTGGCGGGAGTTTAGCCTTTAATGCTCCCACTTATGTCCTTCGCCCAGCGGATGAAACCTTATTTCAGGAATTGGTAAAAGGGGAATTTTGCTATGTGTTTAATGCGCGACAAATGGGCAAATCCAGTTTGCGGGTGCAAACGACACACCGCTTACAATCGATAGGGATTCGCTGTGGGGTGATTGATGTCACCGCCATTGGGACCCAAGAGGTTACTCAAGAACAGTGGTATGGGTCGATTCTGGGATTGTTGACCAAGGCATTCCGACTTCAGGTTAATCTGTTAAGTTGGTGGCGCGATCGCACTCATTGTTCTTATGTCAATCGCTTAAGTGATTTTTTAGAGACAGTTCTCCTGGATCAAGTCCCTGAACCGCTTGTGATTTTTATAGATGAAATTGATAGCGTTCTCAGTTTAAACTTCTCTACGGATGATTTTTTTGCCCTAATCCGGGCCTGTTATAATCGGCGGGCCGATCATCAACATTATGGTCGTTTATCCTTTGCTTTATTTGGCGTGGCAACCCCGGCGGACTTAATTTCAGATGGCAGTAGAACTCCTTTTAATATTGGAAAAGCGATTGAACTAACAGGATTTGAATTCCAAGAAAATTCCCCCTTATTGGCTGGATTATCGGAACAGTTTTCAGACCCCAAATTAGCCTTAAAGCGTATTTTGTATTGGACCGGGGGTCAGCCGTTTTTGACTCAAAAGCTCTGTCAAATGATTGCCAGACCCTCCGGGGAGAATTATCCGGAATTAACTCCCGATTTTATTAATAGTTTAGTAGAAGCTAATTTGATTGAAAATTGGAAAGCGAATGATGAGCCAGAACATTTTAAAACCATCTGCGATCGCCTGCTTTATAGTGAACAGCGAGTTGGCCGGTTGCTGGGACTCTACCAAAAAATTCTCCTGCACTCTGAAGAGGATGAAACCTCTTCGGCATTTGACCCGATTGCTGCGGATGACAGTCCAGAACAAACCGAATTAATTTTAACCGGATTAATCGAAAAACGCGAGGGTATTCTCCGGATTAAAAATCCTATTTATCAGAAAATTTTTAGTTTTGATTGGGTCGCGAACCAACTGGCAAATTTGCGGCCTTATTCCCAGGCGATCGATGCTTGGATTGTGTCTGGATATGAGGATGAATCGTGGCTATTGCGCGGGAAAGCCTTACGGGATATTCTCGCTTGGTCCCAGGGAAAAAGTTTGAGTAATTTGGATTATCAATTTCTGGCTGCTTCTCAAGAATTAGACCGCCAGGAAACTCAGCGAACGTTAGAAGCAGAACGACTTAAAGAAGTAGAAGCGCGCCTAGAATTAGAACAGCGCCACTTAAAGCGACAAACTCTGCTCTTAGGAATTGTCAGCATTGCCATGATCGTCGCCAGCAGTTTGGGCGTTTTCGCTTATCAGCAATATCGACAAACGGCGATTAGCGAATTGCGAACGATTACTTTATCCTCAAAAGCTTTGTTTGCCTCTCATAACAGTTTCAATGCCCTCCTGCAAGCTATCAAAGGAAAAGAACGATCGGAACAATTTACAACTCTGAATCCAGAACTAAAAGATAGCATTGATGCGGCGCTTTGGCAAGTTGTTTTAAGCATTCAAGAATCTAATCGCCTCACCAGTCATACTGCGGCAGTTTTAGCAGTAGATTATAGTCCAGATGGTCAAGAAATTGTGACAGCAGGAGTCGATGGAACCCTCAAAATCTGGCAGCGAAATGGGAAACTTCTTCAAACATTAACGGGACATCAAGCAGTGGTGAGAACGGTAAAATTTAGTCCCAATGGAAAATTGATAGCTTCATCGGGAGATGATAAAACGGTTAAAGTTTGGAAGCGAGATGGGACGTTATTAAGTTCGGTTACGGCGAATACTTCAGGGATTTGGAGTCTTGATTTTAGTCCTGATAGTAAGCAGGTCATTTCTGGGGGGTCTGATAGTACCGTTGAAGCTTGGAATTTTCAGGGGGAGTTAGTAACCCGGTTTGAAGGGGAACCCACTGGAATTCGGGCGGTGGCATTTAGTCCCGATGGTCAAACGGTTGCAGCCGGTAAAATTGATAATGCTATCCAGTTGTGGAATGCAGAGGGGAGTAAACTCCGGGAGTTAATCGGACATCCAGCGCCGATTTATGCGATCGCCTTTAGTCCCGATAACACCCTTTTGGCTTCGGGGACCGTGGATGGCATGATTAATATTTGGACAAGAGAAGGAACTCTTCTCCACACTTTTAAAGCCCATGATGCCACAGTTAAAGAACTGAGATTTAGCCCAGATAGTAATATTTTAGCCTCAGCAAGCTGGGATAAAACAGTAAAACTTTGGAACCGCGATGGGACATTAATTTCCACCCTGGAAGGCCATGAGGCAGCGATTTGGGGAATGGCCTTTAGTCCCGATGGCGAAGAAATTGCCTCAGCGGGTGCAGAAAATGTGGCAATTCTTTGGAAAACTCAGAGTATTTTTCAGCAAAAATTTTATGCTTTAAAAGGGTTAGTGCGAGGATTATCGTTTAGTGCCGATGGCAAGGCGATCGCCACATCAGGCACTGAAAAAACATTCAATATCTGGAAACTCGATGGCACCCAGTTACAAACCCTAGAAGGTCACACTGCTGCCATTGTCAATATCGATTTCCATCCTCACCAGGAAATGATCGCATCGGTTAGCGAAGATAAAACCCTCAAAATTTGGCAACTCGATGGAACAGTTTTACAAACATTTGATGATGCAAACGCTGCCTTATTATCGATTAATTGGAATTTTAACGGTGAAAAACTCGCCGCCGGGGATGCCAATGGAGTCGTCTGGTTGTGGAGTCGCCAAAAGGGTTTGCTCAAATCGTTAGAGGGACATACAGCACCCACTTGGAGTGTTGAATTTAGCCCGGATGGTCAAATTTTGGCCTCGGCGAGTAACGATTCCACCATTCGACTCTGGAACTCCTCGGGGGAACTTTTAAAAACCATAGAAGGACATGATGCAGCAGTTTGGAAAGTGACTTTTAGTCCCGATGGGGAAATGATGGCCTCGGGTAGTGGGGATATGA
Source organism: Oscillatoria sp. HE19RPO (assembly GCF_024220515.1). Lineage (GTDB taxonomy): Bacteria > Cyanobacteriota > Cyanobacteriia > Cyanobacteriales > Laspinemataceae > Laspinema. The sequence goes on along the minus strand of NZ_JAMXOT010000131.1, from coordinate 3,624 downwards.
CCGCTAAACTCTGGCGCAAAGATGGAACATTAATCAAAACTTTAACCGGACATACGGCGGCAGTTTGGGGAATTGATTTTAGTCCGGATGGCTCTTTAATTGCCACCAGTAGTATTGATGAAACCATTAAAATCTGGACCCGAGAGGGGGTTTTACTCACGACTTTGACGGGTCATCAGGCGGGAATTCGGGCTGTTGCTTTTCATCCTAATCTGCCGATGTTAGTATCTATAGGGGATGAACAAATTATGATGTTCTGGCATCTCGATCGCCTCCTCAATCTTGACCCCCTGACTTATGCTTGTCATTGGGTCCGAGATTATTTAAAAACTAATCCCGCAGTTCCGGCAGATGAGAGGAAACTCTGTACTCGCCACTTCAGTCAAACTCCGTCAAAATAGGTGAGTTTTGCCACTGCAAAAAAGCTCACCTATTTGATGAGAGTCTACTCAATTCCATCGGCGACGGGAGTCGGATTGGGAGTGTTTTCAGCAATAGTGCTTTGCTGGTGCTGTTCGTAAAGTTCTAACAGTTCGGGTAAGGTAACAAATTTATATCCCCGTTCTTTGAGTTTCGTAATAATAATCGGTAAAGCTTGCACCGTGGCTGAACGATCGCCCCCGCCATCATGTAACAGCACAATTCCCCCAGGTTGAGCGCTATTGAGTACGTTGTTTACTAATGCTCCGGAACTGGAAAAGAAAGACTCTCGGGCATCAGAGGACCACATCGCTACCGCATAATTTTGACTATGAGCATAGGCGTTCAATCCATTAGTTAGTACCCCTCCCGGAGGCCGAAACCACTCTGTTTTAGTTCCAGTTACTTCATAAATTAGCGCGTTTGTATCTTCGATTTCTTTGGCGGCAACTTCTCGCGGGACATTATGATAATGATGATTCCAAGTATGGTTACCTAAAGCATGACCCGCTTCCACTACTTTTTGGGCAATGGCCGGATGGTTTTTTAAGTGTTGACCAATCAAAAAGAATGTGGCTTTAATGTCGTTTTCTTTGAGAATATCCAAGATTTGTTCGGTATAAATCGGCCAAGGACCATCATCAAAGGTGAGGGCGATCGCCTTGTTACTGTCATCTAAGGCCACCTCGTACAATGTTTTCCCTTGAAACTCTGGGGTCACAGCGAAGGTAAACTGTTTTTCCTTGTCCGTTTGCTTTTGGGCGATCGCCTTGGTAAACCCCTCTAGTCGAACCGCCATTGCTTCCTGAACCCCGACAGATGCTAAGATAATCTCTGGGGAGTTACCACTGGCTTGGACGATTCCTCCAGATAATATCAGAGTAGGCAGAAATGTGCCGATAATAATTGTACTAATCGCAGCGATCGCCGCCAGTAACACCATCGATTTTGAAAAAAAGGGATTGAGTTCGTCCACGGTAATTTCTCCCGCCCTATTTGGCGAATTCTATCGTGATTCTTTAGTAGATTTTCCCTGATGCTTTTAACGCTTTCCTTCACCCTGATTGAGAAAGAAACTCCGTTAAAAAGTTTTTTTGCTTCCCTAATCACTTGCAGATAATATGCAAGATTTTAAAATCCTGCTTGGGGTCTGAATCAGAACAAATTTGTAACTTTTATATTGCTATACCACCTCGGGCAGCAGTCTGACCATAAGATTAATCCGTGGGAACACCTAAACTCCCTTATTCTCGTAGAAAGCAAGATGCTCCCACGGATTAATTGCCAGGTCAGAATCATTGAGACAGGGCTAACCCAATGGAACCGATTGAATCCGTTCCAGGGCATTTACCCAACCCAAAACATTAGCCCAGAGTTAGTCAGTAGTCAGTGAATTGAATCATGAAGAACCCCCATATTCTGACAATTCCTTGTAATTATTCTTCAAATTTAGCCCTAACGATTGTTACATAATAATTGACGATTTCATCGATGACTTCATCGATAGTCCGATGGTCTGTATCAATTTCAATCGCATTCTCTGCTTTTGTCAAGGGGGAAATTTTACGAGTGCTATCTAGGCGATCGCGCAGGGCAATTTGGTCCTCAAGCTGTTCTAGGGTAATCCCTTCTTCCCCTACATTTGTCAGGTCTTGTTGACGTCGCCGCGCCCGTTCTCCCACAGAAGCGGTTAAAAAGATTTTTAACTCCGCATCCGGGAAAACATGAGTGCCAATATCTCGCCCTTCGGCAACGACTCCACCCCGTTCCCCAAACTGCTGCTGCTGCTTAACTAAATGAAGTCGCACGCTTTTTAAGCTAGAAACTTGGGAAACATTGGCCGTAACCGCTTGAGTTCTAATCGCCTCAGTCACGTTAAATCCATCCACCCAAACTTGAGTGGGAATCGCCGGGTCCTCACTGGTCTGGATAAATTCGATTTGGGCCCGACTGACGACTTCGGCGATCGCCGGTTCATCATCAAAAGCAATCCCTTTTTCCTGAACCAACCAAGTGATCGCCCGATACATCGCCCCGGTATCTAAATACATCAATCCCAGTTGTTTCGCCACGCGACGGGCGACGGTCGATTTCCCGGCACCGGCAGGACCGTCTATGGCTACAATTGGTTTCCGGTCTTTCAGGATAATATTATCAATTAAGCGGGTGTTGCCAATCTTCGCGGCGATCGCCACTAATCCCGCAGATTCTATCTCTTCAATCGGTTTAAGACTTGTCGGTTCTATCAATTCACAATACTCTAAGTTAACGTCCGGTTCTAGGCCCACTTCAGCTTGAACCGCAGCAATTATACCCTGACGAGTTACCTCACCCCGGAGAAAAACTTTCTGAGCCTTTTGTAAGCTACGATACAGCACCGCCGCACGCGCTTTTTCTTCATCGCTGAGATACTGATTTCGAGAACTCATTGCCAATCCCGAAGGCTCTCGAACAATCTCACAAGGGACAATTTCTACCGGCAGGTTCAAATCCCGAACCATCCGCTGTAAAATCGCCAGTTGCTGGGCATCTTTTCGCCCAAAATAAGCCCGGTCCGGTTCTACCACATTGAAGAGTTTGGTCACAATGGTCGCGACTCCCTGAAAGTGACCAGGACGCGATCGCGCACATAACCCGGACATCATCGACTCCGGAGGGACCACCTGAGTGACAGAATGCTCTGTCCCTTCCCCAATTCCCATCTCCTCCGGAGTTGGTGCAAAGATGACATCCACGCCTGCTTGTTCACACAGGAGGCGATCGCGCTCTAACCGGCGAGGATATCGCTGCAAATCCTCATTTGGACCAAATTGCAGCGGATTGACAAAAATACTCACGACAACAATATCATTGGTCGCTCTAGCCCGTTCAATTAAACTCAGGTGCCCCGCGTGCAAGGCTCCCATTGTCGGAACCAAACCCACAGTCTGACCCTGAGACTGTAGTTCTAAGTAACAGCGCAACGCAACAACCGTTGTAAACAGGCGCACCACAACCCCCAAATCCTGACCAAATATACTCGTTGCAGAGTAGTTTATCCCAGGAAAGGATACAGGCGGAAGTCACCAAGACTCAGAAACCGGGTTTCTTTCAAAAATTTCTGTCACTTAACCACAATCTAGGCAGAAACCCGGTTTCTAGCCCCCTACCAAGACTCAGAAACCGGGTTTCTTTCAAAAATTTCTGTCACTTAACCACAATCTA
>NZ_JAMXOT010000130.1 GCF_024220515.1 Oscillatoria sp. HE19RPO | reverse complement strand
CGTTACTACAAACGATCCGGAAACGACTGAAGTCGTTACTACAAACTTGGACTATCTCCCCATTCCCCCCATCCTCCCCATCGCCCTCTACACTAAAGGAGGGGTAAAACAAATCAATTTGACATGGCTCGCTCAAAACTTCAAAAACTGGCCTCTTATATGCGTCCCCACTGGCGGAATGCCTTGGTGGGGGTGGTGGCCCTATTTATCGTCAATGCTTTGGGGGTGTACATTCCCCTGCTGATTCGCAATGCAGTGGATGAACTCGGAGTCACTTTTAGCTTCGATCGCATTCTGTATTTTGTGGGAATCATCCTCCTCCTAGCCTCCCTAATGTGGGTAATTCGCGTCGTCTCCCGGATGTTTCTGTTTGGGGTGGGACGTCAGGTGGAGTTTGACCTCAAGCAAGGCATTTTTCAGCACGTCCTGAGCCTGGAACCGGCCTATTTTGCCCTGAACCCACCGGGAGATTTGATTAACCGCGCCACCTCGGATGTGGATAATATCCGGCGTCTGCTGGGATTTGCGGTGTTGAGTGTGGTGAATACAATTTTTGCTTATGGATTGACCCTGCCGGTGATGTTGGCGATTAATGTCAGGTTGAGCCTGTTGGCTGTGGCGGTCTATCCGTTTATGCTGATCATTGTGCAGTTATTTAGCGATCGCCTCCGCACTCAGCAGTTGGAAGTCCAAGAGCAACTCTCGGGACTCAGTGACTTGATTCAAGAGGATATGAGCGGGATTTCCTTGATTAAAATCTACGCTCAGGAAGAAAACGAACGCCTTGCTTTCCGCCAACTCAATCAACAATATTTACGAGCCAATCTCAAATTAGCCCAAACCCGAAGTTTTCTGTTTCCGGTATTGGGGGGATTAGCCAGTTTAAGCTTACTGGTTTTACTGACCTTTGGTGCCGGGGCGATCGCTGATGGAGTAATTTCCGTGGGGGATTTCATCGCCCTGTTATTGTATGTCGAACGCCTGGTGTTTCCCACCGCCCTCCTCGGATTTACCATTACAGCGTATCAACGGGGAGAAGTGAGTCTCGATCGCATCGAGTCTATTTTTGAAGCGAAACCGAAAATCCAAGATACACCAGAGGCAACGACACTCACAGAACCCGCTCAAGGTCATCTGAGGGCCAATCACCTCACCTACAGCTATCCCGAGGCTCAAAACCCCGCCCTGAATGCTTTGAGCTTTGAGATTACCCCCGGTGAGACGGTGGCGATCGTGGGTCCCATTGGTTCCGGAAAATCCACCCTCGCCAATGCCATCCCCCGCTTACTGGATATTGGTTCTGGACAACTCTATCTCGATGGCAAAGATATCACCACTCTCAAATTAGAAACCCTGCGGGGGAATATCGCTTACGTTCCCCAGGAAAGCTTTTTGTTTAGCACATCCATCCGGAACAATATCCGCTATGGGAAACCCCTTGCTGAGGACCCGGAAATCATCGAAACCGCTAAACAAGCCCAAATTCACCCGGAAATCCTCAATTTTCCGCAACAGTACGAGACGATGGTGGGGGAACGGGGGATTACCCTTTCTGGAGGACAGCGCCAGCGCATGGCCCTCGCTAGAGCCCTGCTGATGGATGCGCCGGTGCTGATTTTAGATGATGCTCTCTCTAGTGTGGATAATCAAACCGCAACGGATATTCTCCAAAATTTGTCCTCGGGGACGCAGCGCAAAACGGTGTTGTTTATTTCGCACCAAATGTCTGCTGCTGCCTCTGCCGATCGCATTTTTGTCATGGATCGTGGGGCGATCGTCCAAGTCGGCACTCACACTCAATTAGTCGAACAACCGGGTTTGTATCAGCAACTCTGGAATCAACAAAAGCTAGAGGCACTCTTGCACTAAGCTGGGAAAGCGGTGACAATAAAGCCTCTAGATCCGCATCTTGAAGCGTGACTCTAGCCCGTTGTGCTTCTGATTTCTCTCGGGGATAGGTGTTCTGATTCCCCTTTAGTCCAGATTCTCTAGCACCTGAGTCTGGATATTCTTGGCAGTTCTTTTGGAATGAATTAACATGGAAACGGAAAAATTTATCACCATTGATGACGAAACCATTTCACTGCGGCAAGCCCTCGGGTATCTGCGGACCAGTGGCGATTTGCAACAGTTTATTATGAAGATTCTGCGCCAGCACGTCATCGAACAAGAGTTGCAAAGCCAAGCTGATTTGGAAATTGATGGTTCCCTCTTAGAACAGGCGATTATTAACTTTCGCCTCCAAAATCAACTGGTGCAATCGGACCGCTTTGACCAATGGTTACAAAGTCAAAGCCTAACTTATACGACGTTTCGCAATCAGTTCGCCGCTGGGTTAAAAATTGAGGAAATCAAAACCAAAGTCACTGCTGAACAACTAGAAGACTATTTTCAGAAAAATCAGCAAGCCTTTGAGCAGGTTGTTCTCTCGCGAATTGTGGTAGAACAATATGATAAAGCGGTGGAACTGAAAGCTCAAATTGAACAAGCAGGGGCGAGTTTTGAAGTGTTAGCCAAAGAGCATTCTATTGCGGGTGAAAAAGCTTATAATGGCATGATGGGAGCGATTCTGGTCAGTCAACTTCCCCCGGCGATTCGCGATGCGATTTCCTCCGCTCAACCGGGAGATATTGTCGGTCCACTGGAATTGGAAGGTCGCTACAGCTTATTGCGCCTAGAACAACGAATTCCCGCTACCTTAGAAGGACAACTCAAACGTCAGCTTCAAGAGCAATTGTTTGAGCAGTGGTGGCAAACCAAACTGCAAAATAAAAACGTCAAATTGCAGGTTGAATAATCTAAAACTATAGACGCGAAATTTCGCGTCTATTTTGGCTGTTTTACCCTAATGAGTAGTGCAATCAATCGGCGTGGTAATGCACCTTATTTTGGGGCGATCGCCCTTTATCCAAACCGGCGATCGCCTTTTAATTAGCTGTCCCGATTAAAAGACGTAAACTCTACCATTCTCATCGAAATACAGCTCGCGATCGATTCGTTCTCCTGGATTAGCAGGGCGGACAGTAACCGTGACATTATTATTTCTTACGTTGGAATCTATATCAAAATGCAACAGAACCTGACCATAACCTTCGATAGGTGGATTGATTGGAACGTTCAAATTCCGCTCGCGATCGCTTTGAGCGTTGGGGTTAATGGTATAATCGCCCAACACTACCCGTCCTCCAGCGCCGATGCGTTGAATTGGGCTATTTCGCGCACTATATTCCAGGGGAATTCCGGTATTATTGATGACAGTCAGACTCACGGGACGGTTGACATTGACTGTGGCTAGGGGTTGCCAATATCCTGGCTCTTGTGATCCAGTAGGGCTGGGTTGAGAAACCCCCAGCATCGGGCTCATTAACAAAGTGGCTAGGACGGTTGCTGTTACAACAATTTGGCGCTTCATAAGGTTTTGGCGGTATTGACCAAGTGGGGAGTGGGTTTAGAACTGGTTCTTGAGAGTGGATGGCGATCGCGATTCCGATAACAATGAGGTACCGATGGAGGAATAAAACCTGAAGATCCTACCCTTTTCAGAAGGTCTCGGGTTTAATTCAAACGCGATCGCTATAAACCCTAAAGAGGCTGATTCATCGAAAGATGAGAGGGGTAGCTCCCCTCTTTAATAATTACTATAAACTGCTTTTGTCTGTTTGTCAGTAGTCAAAAGGACAAAATATCGCCTAAATTGTCTCAATTACTTAACAATCTTTATCAAAAATTACTTGACAAAATCAATAAAATCTGCATGGATTTGTAATTTTACTTAACCCAACGCCTAGGGGGTCAGTATAGTAAAGGTTAGAAACCGGGTTTCTTAACCTAATCTGTTGCTAATTACCAACATTTGGATTAAGAAACCCGGTTTCTTGTCCTAGGGAATTAATCCTATATCCACCTGCTCCTTAACGCCAATCTTCCCAAGTATTGTTGAAAATTGACGTATTGGGAAAGGCAATGGGATTGCCACTATCTACCAGGCGAGTTTGTAACGCTTCTAACTGGGGTTCCCGTTGCGGAAGATTGTCCACCAACTGATAGGGGAGGATGCCTTTTTCTAGGGAGAAATCGGCGGTTACCCCGGCTGCTACGCCAGAGGACCATTCAAAGGAATGAACCCGATAGGCAGCGGCAGCAATATGGCTGGTGGCGATACTTTTCCCCGCAATTAATAGGTTATCAATCCGTTGGGGAATCAAGGCCCGGAGGGGAATTTGGAAGGGATAAGCGGTGCCCGCACCCCGACGTTCTCCCTCTAGTTCAGTGTTTCCGGGGGCTTCCGGGGGGGAGAGGGTCATGCAGGGATGAAAGTCGATCGCATAGTGGGCAATTCCCACAGAATCAGGGAAAATTGTAGAGCGCGATCGCGAGGGTCGTCCCTCCAAATTCGGTCTTTCACCGATCGCCTCTAAAGTTTGTAATCCCGAGAGAGATTCCCACAACCGGCGATACGCTTCCGGTTCCAAATTTGTTCGATAAAACTCGTCAGAATAATCCGTCCGCGAAATATCAATTTCCCACACGGTAAACCCATCAGGATGACCCCAACCGGGCCGTCCAATAATTCGCCGTCCCTCGCGCATATAAGGATATTTCGATAATCCATTGGCGGTTCCCATTGGCGAATCGAGTCCGGCAAGATAGCGATGATTCGGGTTAGGCTGTTTAACCCCATCTCCTAACTGAGAATCGGTCGTTCCTTGGACCAACCAATAGAAAAAGCCGATCGCGTGTTCTTCTCCCGCTTCCAGGGTTTCATTTCTTAATCCTCCCATCCATCCCCCCGGTTCCAGTTGCCCAGTGGATTCTAACTGCTGACGGGTATAGATTAAATTATCTTGCGCCGTTCCCGGTCGATAATCATTTCCCCAAGTCCAGTTTTGCATGGAGATATCCCCGGGATTAATCGGATATTCTCGGGGGTTAGAGGGGAGAGTTTTCTGATAGTTTTCGCTCCAGATCCGGCGGTAGGTATAAACTAAATTAAAATTCGCCAATCGTTCCAGTTCATAACTGTAATAAGGGGCGTAACGGTCGTAAAAATCCGGTTTAACGTGCTGTTGGGGTTCCTTGGTGGCCTGCATAGCAAAGGTATAGGTAAACCCTTGGGTACAGTAGGGATTGCCCTCTGCGCTGGAGGAAGAAGGTTCCAGGGGCGATCGCGGATCAACCCCGAGGCGATAAGGTATATCCGCTAACCCAATCAGTTCCCCGGTTTCCGTGGCATCGATCACATACCATTGGGCCGGTTGTGCGATAGTGTTGTTCGCATTTCGGGAATTGCGATCGCCGGTCATGGGAACAAACCGCACAATGGTTTTATGAAACCGGGCAGAATTTTCGTAGCGATAGGCATCTTCCAGGATTTGCGAGAGGGGTTCCGCATTCACCGGGGGCTGACCTGGGGCCGGTTCGATTTGAATGGCGACTGCACTTTGAATTTGTTCGCCCTCCTGAGTCGGGGAAATGTCCAACTCTTTAATCACCGTATTGGGGTACCATTTGAGAGTACCCTTGCCCCGTTTGGCTGCTCTTTCCAATTGGTCAAACAGCAGTTTATGGCCGTCATACGGCATAAAACAGGATTCACTCACCCAACATTGACCCGGGTTGAGGCGTCCATACTTGCGCCGGATACTCTCGCGAAATTCCAAGTATCCTTGGGGATAAAATAACTGTTGTCGTTGGGTGGGTCGTTCATCCAGGGCCGAAGTGCCTTGGGAGGAAATTTGACCCCCTACCCAGTCGGTAATATCCGTGATGCAAACCGTCCGACCGGCCAACAAGGATTCGTAGGCGCTGGCAGCCCCCGCTAATCCACCTCCGGCGACTAAAATTTCACAGGCGACTTCTTGATCGGGGGGGCGAGGGGGTGTGGCATCGGCTACGGAAGTTGCTAATGCCAGGGTGATTAAACTCACCACTAGACTGAAACAGGACCGAGTGGGGGAGATGCCTCGAAGGAGATGCCGGGGTAAAAGCTGCGATTGACGCTGCATAGGTATCGAATTGGGTAAGCTGGTAAACGGTTACTTTGAGAAAGGGGGGTCCGCAGTGTCTAAAACAGTAGTGTCTGTAACAGATGCTACTTTTCCTCCTTGTTCATGTTAGCTATACGGAGGTGAATTGGGGACTTCAGGTTGCAAAATTTGGCGATCGCCCTATTCTATTCAGTAGGATTCGTAGGGATTCACGGATTGAAGCTCTTTAAATCGATTGAACCTGTGGAAAACTTAGGACGTTATTAACCCATGCACGTTACCTCATCCAATTTACCGATGAAACCGATTGAGCCTCCAACGTTTGACAGTTCCTCTTCCTCAGCTCATCCCCCAAAGGAGAACCAAGCTCTGTTAGAGAGTATTGTTAATAACATCCCCGGGGCAATTTACCGATGTACCTATCAAGGAAACTGGAAAATAGCGTTCATTAGTAAAGGAATTGAACAAATTTCTGGCTATCCCGTCTCCCATTTTCTTCACCATCCCATCGCTCGATTTAAAATGCTTGTTCATCCCGACGACCAGGGAACGGCCCAACAGACGGTGGAAGCGGCGTTATTCTCTCAACAGCCTTATACTTTAGACTACCGTATTATCAAAGCCGATGGAACGATCGCCTGGGTCCGCGAAATCGGTCAAGGCATCTGCGATCGCCAGGGAAATCTCTGTGGATTAGATGGCACACTCTCTCCCTTGGGTGAAGTTAACTCTCCCCGTCTTGAGGAAACCCACCCAGAATTTCCCCCAGAAATTGCCCCCAAATTGACCATTTTAGAACAGATTAATGAAGGATTTTTAAACTTAAATTCTCAAGGTCAAGTCATTTATATCAACCCCCAAGGAGAAACCTTATTACAAACCACCCATCAGACCCTTTGTCAACCGACGGAAAACCCTGAACTCCCTCCAGATTTAGCTCAATTTTTTGCGGATTTGCAAACCGCTTTATCCGGTCCAAATCCTTGCCCTGTAGAAGCCTGTTATCCCTATCGCGAAACTTGGCTAGAGGTTCGCGCTCATCCTTATGACGCAGGCATATTAGTCTTTTTAAGTGATATTACCTCCCGCAAACAAGTTTTAAATTCCTTACGGCAACGGGAAAATCTCTATCGGACCTTTGTCAAAAATTTTCCCAATGGCGTGATCTTCTTATTTGACCGAGACTTGCGTCATACCTTGGCAGAAGGTCGGGATTTAGAGGCGATGAATTTAGCTAAAAAGGAGGTAGAAGGAAAAACCCTCCAAGAGGCATTTCCCTCGGAGATTTGCCACAGCCTGGAACCCTTGTATCGGGAGGTACTCGCCGGGGAAACTCGGGTGACTGAACTGACGTTTGGCAGTCGGATTTATTTAACCCAAATTCTTCCGATTAAAAATGATGCGGGAGAGGTTTTAGGGGGCATGGTCATGACTCAAAATATGACCGAATGCAAACTGGCTGAAGCCGAAAATGCGCGGTTAATTGCTTCGTTACAAAAAAGTGAAGCCCAAACGCGGGCAATGGCTTCTTTGCTGTCGGAAGCGGAAAAATTAGCTCATGTGGGATGCTGGGAATTTGAAATTGCCACGAACCGCATTATTTGTTCTGATGAAGTTTATCGGATGTTGGGATTAGATGTCAATGAAGCCTCACCAACCTATCCAGAATATTTGCAAAAAATTCACCCGGAAGACCGAGAGATTGCGGAACAAGTGATTGAACGGGCGATTCACGCGGGAGAATCCTATCAAGTGGAACAGCGGATTGTTCAATCTGATGGGTCAATTCGCTATATTTCGGCCAATGGGGAACCGATTTTTAATGAAGCGGGGAAAGTGGTGAAGGTGTTGGGGAGTCTGTTGGATATTACCGATCGCCATTTATCCCAGCAAGCTTTAGTGAAGTCGGAGGCCCAGTTAGAATTGCGGGCGCGGGAGTTAGAAGAAACTCTGTATGAACTGCAACGCACTCAAACTCAACTGATTCAAACTGAACGGATGTCTGGGTTGGGTCAGATGGTGGCGGGAATTGCCCATGAAGTGAACAATCCGGTCGGGTTTATTTATGGAAATATTGTTCATGCCACGTCCTATATTGACGATTTGGTAAATTTAGTTAATCTCTACCAAAAACATTACCCCGAACCGGACCCAGAAATTGTAGAGGAGATTGAGGAAATTGATTTAGAGTTTTTATTTGAGGATTTGCCGCGATTGTTACGTTCCATGAAAGTGGGGGCGGAACGCATTCGGGAAATCGTGCGATCGCTGCGGAACTTTTCCCGATTAGACGAAGCGGATAATAAACAGGTGAATATCCATGAAGGGATTGATAGCACCCTGTTAATTTTACAACATCATCTGCGAGGTCAAAGCCCGGATCATAACTCAAATAACGGGATTAATGTGATTAAAGAGTATGGAGATTTACCCCAGGTTAATTGTTACCCCAGTGAACTCAATCAAGTGTTTTTGAATCTCATTACCAATGCGATCGATGCTCTCAAATCCCAGGAACCCCCGCGCACAATCACCATTCGGACGGAAGCAGTGGTCCGTGAGCAGACCTCTTCTGAACAGCCTAGCCCTGACTGGATTATCATCCGCATTATCGATAATGGTCCGGGGATGACAGGGGAGATTCAACAACGAATGTTTGATCCGTTCTTTACCACCAAACCTGTGGGAATGGGCACGGGTTTGGGGTTATCGATTAGCTATCAAATTATTGTGGAACAACATAAAGGCAAGTTAAATTGTTCCTCGGAACGGGGAAAAGGAACGGAGTTAATTATTGAGTTGCCCGTGCATCAAGACTTTGAAGAACCGGCGTTGTTTGAATGAAGGTTCGGGAATCAAAAAATTAGGTCATGCTATTAGCGGTTCCTGGGTTCATGAGGTACAGATATTTATAGGAATAGGAGTGCGGTAAGCGAAGCTATGCCGAAGGCTTTGCTTCGCTTACCGCACTTCTCTCGCACTCCTGGGGAAATGCTCTATCAAAAATCAAGACATGAATTACAGCGGTTCTAGTTCTTTGAGCACTCGCAAAATGACCCAACAGATTAAGACACTGGCTAATCCGAGTTGCCATAATCCACAACCGATCAACAGTCCGAGGGCAGCCGCAACCCAAATGGCGGCTGCGGAGGTCAATCCCCGAACCCGATCGCGATCGCGTAAAATCGTTCCCCCTCCCAAAAAACTGATCCCAGTTACAATGCCTTGAATGATTCGACTAAAGGCATCGGTATTTTCTAATGCAACACCGAGTTGCACGGGCAACAATGCCAAGAGGCTTGTGCCAAAAGTAACCAGCATATAGGTTCTTAAACCGGCAGGTTTATGTTCCTTTTCACGATTGAATCCGATCACTGCGCCGACGAACAATGATAACCCGAGTCGCCCCAACAAGTGCAAGGTATCCACGGGAGCAAGGGTGCTAAGATTTGACACGGTAGAGTTGGCTCAATGGAGTCTGCATTCTTTACTCTACAAGGACGAGGGTCAAAATGCTATCGCGCCCTGATGGTGACCCGGACCAGAACCGGACAGGGATAAGTTTAATTAATAGCATATTTTTGAATGAATGAGCGGGTTAAACCCGGGGATAACAACGGGGCTTGAGTGTAACATCTCTCAATGGGTGGCCTTTTTATTCTATTTTTTGGACCCGGGTGCTTGCCATCGACCCGGCAGGTATTAAATTTATAAATATTAAAAAAATTTATAGTTAATCGAACTATGTCTTTAGATAGAGGTCACCCTAGGTTGGGTTATGGGAAAAAGATAAAAGAGAACAGTGAAAAAAACGAGATGGCTATGCCTAAATCGATGAATTCTCTCTCTGGCCCCTCCTCGAATGAAATTCTTTGTTATTATTTGAATTCTACCAGTGAGATTCAGGTAATTAAAAGTGACTGTCGAGAAACTTGGGAGTTTGAGCGTGTTGTATTTCCGGGACAACGGCTTTTTTTTGAAGCTTTTTCTACAGCCCATTTAGAAATTTACAAGGCGAAGAATTCAGGTTTACAGTTAGCGGCTCGGGTGAAATGCGATCGCTTGCAAGTTACGCAGGAGCGCAGCTCATCTTTCACAACGGTCTCAACATTCCTAGGGCAACAACTAGCAGCTTGTTAAGTTCCAACAACATTCAGGGTGATTTGTAGCAGTTTAAATACTGTTTATGGATGAATGATTGGATGATGCATGGGTGTTCAAAAGAGAGGAGAAGAAGCGATCGCTTTTTCTCCTCTCTTTTTTATACGAAATCCAGTTCTAATATGGAATCCGGTTCTCAAAGGTCTATAAAAACCCGCAGGCTCAAGCCTGGGGCTATACGGACGAAGCCCGCCTGCGCGGGCTAAAAGCGAAAACCGACTGTTAACAACCGGATTTGGTATAATATGGCTATAAAAGCTCGCACCCTTGAGGGTTCGGGTTTTTATAGACTTACTTCGAGGGTACAGTATGGGTTAGAAACCCAGTTTCTTGACAAAATTCTGGCGGATTCGGGTATGAAAAGTCGTTTTTATGGAATAGCCCGCGCAGGAGAGGCTCTGTCCGTATAGCCTCCGGGCTACAGCCTGTGGGTTTTTTATAGACCTTTGAGAACCGGATTCCGTATTAGGGGATTGCAAAATATAAATCATCCAAACGTTCAACTGAAAGGAAGATATCTGTAGGGGCGCAATGTGCAGGCCCTCCGGAGGGCCTGCATATTGCGCCCCTACTCCGTTGATCCATCACTACAAACGAACGTTTTGGAGATTTTATTTTTTGGAGTTCCCTAACTTAGGACTTCCGCAGATTTTGAGAACCCATCCAAACATTGATCGCCCCTTTTGGTGTAAAGTAAAGGCGATCGCAGTCAGGATCGAGAGGGCATCCGGGGCGAGGATTGAAGCTGGGATGCAAAATTTAGACGGTTGAGGGTGCGATCGCTACTACTCACAAAAGAGGCCGGACTATGAAGATTTTATCCCAGTCTTCCACCTTGAGAGTTGCATTTCAAGCCCAAATTGAATCAAAAATTCAAGGGCAAAGAGAGTTCCAACAAGACCGATTCGGAGAAAGTTTCTTAGGTCAACTTAGCTCTTTTTGTTGGGAAGTCAATCGCGTTAGTAAACAAGTCAAAGGCAGTCTCGGAGAAGGCGTGGTGTCCTTCCTCCTGCAATGGTTACCCGATTCTGATATTTTGTTTAACAATGCCTTAATTCCCACGCGCAAACCGGGTATTCTAACCGAAATTGACCATTTAATTATTGCCACCAATGGGGTATTTCTGGTGGAACTCAAAACCTGGAAAGGGTCATTTAGCGCCTACCAAGATCAATGGAAACGCCGGGAAGGAAAGCGGTGGGTTTCCCTCGACCCAAGTCCCAGTTCCCAAAGTGCCTATCATCAGCAAATGTTCGAGAGGTGGATTCGGAGCCTCCTCCCTAATTTACCGGCCAATTTTGTCACGGCACCTGTGGTTTTTCCCATCGCCGATTGGGTGGAAACCACTCAATGTAGCGTCCCGGTTTTGCATCGAGTCAGTGCCTTGCTCGATTTGTTGAAGGGGTCAGAACCCTGCCTCACAGCCCCACAAGTTGCAGCGATCGCCTCGGCTGTTGCCAATTATACAATTCCCCCACCGGAGCCCATCGCCCCCAAAGCTCCATTACCGAAACCGATGCCAAAACCCTCCCCACTCAAGGTTACCCATCCGGTCTCGCCTCGGACCTATACGATGCAAGAAAGTACCCAGGTTGCAGACCGGGCAACGGCGGATATTACCCACTGGTTGCAAAATTTGCCCCGGACTATTTCGATTCAAAATGTTGAAAATGACCCACACTATCGCGCTATTGATGTGGATTTACTGGTAACGACGGACAGGGGGGAATCTAAACTGGAAATTAAAGGCGATCGCTACCATAATACGGGCAATTTCTTTTTTGAAACTCACAGCAATCAGGAAAAAAATACCCCGGGCTGCTTTCTCTATACGCAAGCGGATTGGTTATGCTATTATTTTGTGGAAATCGGCCTGTTGTACTTGCTGCCGATGCCGCAGACCCGGGATTGGTTTTTGAACAACATGGAACGGTTTCAGTCCAAGTCAACCACGACTCCCATTAGAGCAGGCGGTTGTTACACCACCGTTGGACGGCTTGTGCCGATTGATGTGGTCCTCAAGGAAGTACCCGATGTCAAACGACATCAACTCAAAACCGTGAGGGAAGGGAATTCAAAATGGGAACACTGAAAGCTATCGGGGTTTCAAGATGCGATCGCAAATCCCCGGGGATAGGGGGGTTTCCAAGCAATCTGGCGTCACCACCAGCGATCGACCCTTCAGCATTCATGCAATGGGTGCCAGATCTCAGTTAAAACTGAGAGGCAGAGAATGTTTAGTTAGAGGGAGTCTGCTGTGGATCCGGATAAGCAACAACAGATCATCGGGTATTTCATCGAGGAAGCTCGGGAACACCTCGAAACCATCGAAAAAGGACTGTTAGAGTTACAGTCCACCATGAACGATCAAGAACAATTGAATGAACTGTTTCGCGCCGCACACTCAGTCAAAGGGGGTGCAGCGATGTTGGGCTTTGGGAGTATCCAAAAGACAGCCCACAGCTTAGAGGATTGTTTTAAGATTCTGAAAGAGAACCCAGTTCCCGTTGACCAAAAGTTGGAAACTTTATTTTTAAAAGGGTATGACACCCTGCAAAAATTACTGGAACGCCTCCAAGGGCCTTTTGGGTTGAGAGAAGAAGATGGGACAGAAATTGTCAAAGAGTCCCAGCCTGTGTTTGAGGAACTAAAAAAATATCTGGATGCCCTCGTTGATGGAGGGGATGAAGCGGATGTACAACAAGCCAGTCGTGATGTTGGGTTAGAGATTGCCAACCAAGTGATCAATCTGTTGCGACAAATGTTGATGCTCTTTAAGCAAAAGCCCGATGCAGACAACCGCAAACGGATCGAGACGTTGTGCAATCAACTGGCTGAAATGAGTCCTCAGATGCAGAATTGGCAAACTTTGGTGAAAACGGCTGCCGGGGCGATCGCCAATCCCCAAAACAGCTATGACTTAATTGCACCTGTGACGATTAAAGAACTCAAATATGCCAGCGATTTTATCGCGGTTGGCAAACCGGATACGATGCCCCCGAGTTCATTATTATTGGAATTGGCGGGTCAGTCCCCAACCCAAGGGGGGATCACTCTCAAAGAGAAGGAGTTTATTATTAACTCAGACCCCCAAGCAGCGGCGAAGAAACTGATCGAAACCTTTGATAAAAAACAGCTTACGGTTTTGACTAAGTTGTTAGTCAAAGCGGTGAAATCTTAAAGATTTCCAGACCCTTACCGGACGGAGAAGCCGGATAGAGTCCCTCTTGGAGGAATTGAACCATTCTATTAAGGGGATTGCAAAATATAAATCCTCCAAACGTTCAAAGGTATGTGTAGGGGCGCAATGCTTGCGCCCTCTTTTGGGCGCAAGCATTG
>NZ_JAMXOT010000129.1 GCF_024220515.1 Oscillatoria sp. HE19RPO | reverse complement strand
TGCGCCCCTACACATATCAGTTGAACGGTTGGATGATTTATATTTTTGCAATCCCCTAAGAGACCTCTCCCCGGCCCTCTCCTTTTAGGAGAGGGAGAATCAAGAGACCTCTCCTAAGGCCCTCTCCTTTTAGGAGAGGGAGAATAAGGAACTTTTTTTATAGCTGGGAGGCCCTTTCCGGCTCCCCCTTCCCTACGAGGGAAGGGGGTTGGGGGGTTAGGTCTCTTCGCCTACAAACTCAAAAAACCGGGGATAAGTTCATCCTGCAAGTCAGCGGTTTAGTCTTCCTCGACTAACTCATTATCATCATCATCGTCATCGTAGGTGTTGTCTTCCACAGACATCAGTGCAGCAATTTCTTCTTCATCAATGGCATACTCACTCTCTTTTTCTTCCCGGGCAATCAAGCGACCATTGGATTCTAGCCAATCAAGGATAGACGTTTCTTGTTGCAAAGGAATCACATCAGCAATTTTATAACGAGATTCTTCGCGTAGAGACGGGTTGTACATCTAAAACTCCTGAAAGTAAAGTCGCTCAAACTTAACGAGATCGGGCAAACTGTGGCGGGAGTGGGTGTCCGACGGGAGTGACCCCTTCCTATTCAGAAGTTTGGAGACTCCGGCGGTGTAGCCCTTGTCAACCCCTGTCAACAGCTTCTGGGAAGCAGAGACGACCGGCTGACCCGTAACAGTATCCCTTGATAATTTTATCGGAAATCGAGTCATTCCCCCGGTTTTGGACTGAGAAAGAATTAATATCCCCGGCATTCGCAACAAAATGGCCTCCATAATGGTAGAAGCTGCTGAATTGAACTTGAGGAAGTCTGAATGATTGGAAAAACAGAATTATTAGAGGCGATCGCCGGGAAAAATCGCGGAATACTCGCTACCCCCTCCCAAAAACAAGCCATTCTCGCAGCGGTTTCCCAACTGGAGGACCGCAACCCCACCCCCCGTCCCGTGGAAGCAACGGAGCTCTTAGGGGGAAATTGGCGACTGCTGTACACCACCAGCGACGAACTCCTCCGTCTCGATCGCTTTCCCTTGGCAACCCTAGGCCAAATCTATCAATGCGTGCGTCCCAATCAAGGCAAAATTTATAATATTGCCGAAATTTCTGGATTGCCCTACTTAGATGTTTTAGTCAGCGTTGCCGCTCGATTTGAAGTCGTTTCTGAACGACGAGTTGAGGTAAAATTTGAGCGGGCCGTTGCCGGATTACAGCGTTTCATTGGGTATCAATCCCCCAATGCTTTCATCGACCAAATCGAAACCGGCAAAAAATTTCTCGCCCTAGATTTCCAAATTCCCAGCGGAGAACAACAAGGGTGGTTAGATATCACCTATCTCGACCGCGACTTGCGGATTGGAAGAGGAAATAAAGATAGTATTTTTGTCTTAACCAAATCATGATGAATCCCCAGGCAACCCGAAAAGATTTTCCCGTCAATAGCCAAAATCGCCTCTCTCAAGGCCAACTGAATATGCTGCAAACTTGCCCGCGCAAGTTTCAATATACTTATCTCGAACATCTCTCTTCCCCCGTCACCCCCGACCAACGGGAAAAAATGGCTTGGGGAAGTCGGTTTCACCTGTTAATGCAGCAACGGGAACTCGGGTTACCCGTGGAAGTGTTGCTGCAAGCTGATGAACAGATGCAACGGTGTTATACGGGGTTACTGGAGGCTGCACCGGCCCTGTTTGAACCGGAACCTTTAGGAAAGCAACAATTTCGAGCAGCAGAACATCGGCGCATTATGAATTTTCAAGGGTATTTATTCACGGTTATTTATGATTTAATGATAGCCGATGACACCCGCGCTCAAATCCTGGATTGGAAAACCTATCCCTTGCCTAAAAAAGACCGCACCCTAGAAGAAAACTGGCAAACGCGCTTGTATCCGTTTGTGTTGGCAGAAACCAGCGATTATGCACCGGAAGACATTACCATGACCTATTGGTTTGTGCAATCTGCCGCAACCGGGGATGAGCGCCAGTCCAAGTGCGAATCTTGGACGTTACAGTACAATCGCTTGAAGCATCAAGAAACCGCCCAACATCTCACTCAGTTATTAAATCAATTAAACAGTTGGACGAAAGACTATGAGAGCAGAAAGCCATTTCCCCAAGTTGCTGTAACCGAGGGAATCTGTTACGCTTGTCCCTTTCTCACTCGCTGTCAGCGGGGAGGCGATTCTGGGTTCCGGGTGCATGAAGGCGATCGCCTCCCGGCTTTTTCTGACATTGAAGAAGTGGCACTCTAACTCATATCTCAGGCGATCGTCTCGCATCTTTCTTCTGAATATTGTCAGTTAGAACGTAAGGGGTAGGGTGGGCAATGCCCACCTCCTCATCAATCTATGGAAATCCCTTCCTAAAAACATTCCGATACTGAACCCCAATACCCACAAAAATTACCCCTAATAGAAACAATACCATCCATCCCATCAACAAGACCAAAAATTGCACCAAAGACGGAACAAACCCCCGCAATCGAGACCAAGTGGCGAAAATATTACCCTGCATTAAGGCTGAAATTCCATACAGCAACTGGACTTCTATCCCATCTGGTCCTAATTCAAGCGCTCGTTTAATCGCAGGGTCTCCTTGTCGCGGATGCCAACCATAGAGATTCACAAATCCTAAATAAGCATGAGCATAAGGATTTTCTGAATCCAATTGCACCACTCGTTCAAACGCCGCAATTGCCCCATCCACATCCTGCTGCAAAACCTGACTAAAGGCTAAATTGTAAACTAATTCTACATTGTTTGGCTCTTGTTTTAACCGATATTCTAGGGATTTTTCCGCTTGAATCAGATAATCTTGAATGGGGTCATATTGATTCACTCGTCCCATATCATCAAAAATAAACTCCAACGCCTGCGGTCCTTGGGGTAATGCCGCAGACAGCGATCGCAACTGAGTGATCCAATCCAGTTCCGGTGCCGGAGTTGCCGTTGCTGCGGGATTAATGGCGATCGCCACCCCAGGCACATCAATCGCCTGAGTTTCCCCAGTTTTGCGATTCAAATAAGTCGCCACCAAGGTATAAGTTCCCGGCATCACATCCGTTGGCGGTAACATCGCCATTCGTTCTATCACCTTCGCCTGTAACGGTGCCGTTACCGCTTGTAACTCACCTTTGCCAATCCCATGATCATGCAACCAAGACTCACGCAACGAGGGAGATGCTGCTGAATTCTGCAATTGCCAAGTTAAGATAACTACGCCATCCCGCAACGAGTCCCAATCTCCCGTCCATTCATAAGTAACCGGAACCGGCACCCCAGGAGGAGATTGCGCCGGAACCGTCACGCGATCGAGGGTAATCATTCCCTCTGTTGCAGATGCCTCCACTGCCTCAACCGTGACCATTGGCAGACGATGATGATACAAATTGAGGGTACTCTCATCGGGTAACGGCCAACTCGCCTGGAGCTCAAATTCACCCCCAGTTTCCACCAATTCTACGATCGCCCCTTGTGCCTCCGTCGGGACCGAACCCTGATTTCCCGTTTTTGTCAAAAACCAATCCAGCGATCGGGCATCTTGGACAACGTGCGATCGCCTGGTTCCCACCTGCCTACCATAGACTTGAAACTGTTGCAAATTGCCATAGTAATTCAAATTATGTTGATTAATCATCGGCGTCGAAGGTAACACCCCCAAAGTCGATCGCAAATAGGGAGTAGTTTCCATAATTTCTGCGATCGCCTCTTGATGCGGCCAATCCGGTCCCCGATAGGCATGATGAGAGGCCAAAATATCCGGATGCCACTCATGAACCGGCCACACATCCGCCAAAATGAACACCAGCGCCGCAGTACAAGTCCCCCAACGCACCCATTTTCCCCAATGGCGAGGAAACAGCATCAATCCATAAGCTAATACCAGAGAAACAACTGGCAGATAGGGTAAAACATACCGAAAATCTTTATTCTGAATTAAAGATAAGAACACATAAGACCCGATGCCAAAAATGGCTAACCATTTGAATGGAGAATTAAAATGGCTTTTCCAGACTAGATTTTCCAAATCTGCTGTCAACTCAGTGAAGTGGCGATCGCCGCGTAAACGCCACCCATAAAACACAAATCCGGTGAGGGACACCACCAGAAACGGCCAGGATACATGATGAGGAAGTTGTTCGGCATAAAATGTCCAAGCGGGAAGCGTATAAATGGCCGGGTCACCTTCGACGACTGCCGCCTGAATTGCCGCCCGTTGACTCCCCGTGAACACCAGCAACCAATTCGTGCTATACCAGGGATACATCACCAACCCGGTCAGGAATCCTGCCATCAGTAGTTGTAGGACTCTGACCCAACGCCGGTCTCTTATCGTACTCACAATGACCCAGGCAATCGGTGTGATGAGAAAGAATAAAGCCGTTTGTTTGATCATCAGGGATAACCCTACTGATAATCCTAAGATAATCGCCCAAAACCAAGATTGACAAGCAGGAGACTTTAGAAAACTGGAAATTGTATGGGGAGGGGAAATTTCCGAGGGTAAAGATGTTAATTTTAACGGTTCGGTGACCTTCCACCGGGAGAGGGAATAAAAAGAAAAAGTCACGACAGCAGTCAGAGGAAAATCTAGCAGAAAATCCAGACGGGCATGATATAAACCGGGAAACATCAGACATAATGCTGCCGCCCAGATGCCTATATTTCGGTTAAACAGCAATCGACCTAAACCATAGACGGAAGGGAGTAAAATTGCGCTAAAGAGGAGGTAAACCAGGGTGGCGCGATCGGCCTCGATCCCAAATAAATTGTGAAAAAATGCTGTCAGGATATAAGTGCCCGGTGGTATTTTAGAGGACAGTAACCATAAACTGCGCCACCAATCCCCGGAAAACCATTCGGGGGTTTGTAATGCCTGCCAGTAGTTTAAGGCCCCGGTTAAATAATCCGCCTGATCCCAAGAGGGAATTGAACGATCGAGGGCAAACCAGAGGCGATCGCAGAATGCCCCTAGTAACCATAAACCGGCGATCGGCAACCAACCGTGACGTTTTTGATAGTTCTTCACCCGCAAAAATCCTCCTGATTTTCCTCGAAAATTAGAAATCGCCACCCGGAACGCTGTAGATACACCAGGGTACTCCGAATTCCCTCCCATTCAGCAGCAATCCTCACCGGATTCTATGCTAGATTGCCACTTATATCATGGTGATCACCAATGGCAGTCCCAAAAAATCAATTTTTCCTTTCCCCGATTTCTGCTCAGTCTGCCAGAAATTTTATGGAGTCGCTTGAGTTATCGTTTCTTCATGGTTAAATCTTTTATGGTCAACTTGCGCCTAGTTTCGATTTTTCCCGCCACCGCCCTGGCGATCGCCATGAGTGCCGCCAGCGTAGGCGCTCAAAATATGTACAACCCCATTCAGTTGCCATCCAATAACGAAATTACAGATAATTTATCTGAACGAGATATTCCCACCGGACAAGGTGGATTTGCCCGGGATTATCTTGTCACCTTGCAAGCCGGAGATCAAATTGTCATCGATCTACTTTCCGATAGCTTTGACACCATCGTGACCCTACTCGGACCCAATGGCATGACGATAGCCGAGAATGACGATGGCCCGGATGGGACCACCAACTCTCTCCTCTTTGCCCGCATCACCGAAGGCGGAAATTATACCGTCCGAGTCCGAGCCTTTGGCGAAGGGGGTATCGGACAGTTTAACCTCAAAGTCACTCGCCTGCGCCCGATATAATAGAGTTTGGACGTAATATCAATCGTAGCAACATTTATTGCGTCCAAAAAAAAATTTTCAAAAAAGGCTTGCCAACCACCAAAATGTTTGCTATGTTAGTTAAGCATAAAAAAACAAGCCGGGATAGCTCAGTTGGTAGAGCAGAGGACTGAAAATCCTCGTGTCACGAGTTCAAGTCTCGTTCCTGGCATAACCTTAAAGCGCTGACTCTGTAAGGGTTCAGCGCTTTTTACTATTCAGGGAAATACCGCCACATAACGTCCCTCGAACAAATGCCTCAGACCGTTCCCAGAGGGACCCCTAATCACCCCCCGAGAACAACCTCACGCTAAAATTCAAGCCATCACGCAGGAAATGATGCCAGAACGATTAAGCTAGAGGATGAACCGGATATGAGTGACAACTACAGAATTTATCTCGATGCTTGTTGCCTGAATCGTCCCTTTGACGACCAAACCCAGACTCGCATTGCCTTAGAAACCCAAGCTATCCTCGCTATCTTGAGCAAATGCCAATCCGGACAATGGCAACTGATCACCAGTGCCGCCTTAGATGGAGAACTCTCTCAAACTCCTGATTTGGAAAAACTCAAGAATGTCACAGCAATCCTGAGACTTGCTAAAATTAAGGCGATCGCCAGCCAATCCATAGAAAACCGTTCAATAGAACTTGTCAAATTAGGCTTTTCAGACTACGATGCCACCCACATTGCCAGTGCCGAACGAACTCGGGCTGATATATTTTTATCCACCGATGACCGGCTGCTCAAGAAAGCCACAAGAAATATTCAGCTAATCCATGTACCCGTTGATAATCCCGTTCAATGGCTACTGAACGTTACCTAACCACCCTGAACACAACAATGACTAACACTCAGCAAGAGATTATCAAAAAAGGATATCAAGCCTTAATCGATTCATTAGGAGTCGTCGATACCATTCGGTTTATTCAATACTTTAGTCCGGGTCATGGTGACTATACCCAAGAGCGCCATCAATGGCTGGGTAAAATGTCATTAAACGATATTTTTTTAGCAATGAAGCAGGCCGAACAAAATGATAATAATCAATATGATGAAATCATCGGAGATGAGGAGTAAAGGATATTCAGAAAAAAGTTTATGAATTGAACACTGCCCTCTCTTCCTCCACAGGAATTGTGCTGATTTCCGTGCGGAAAGTTCCCGGATCTTACCACCAACCCTGCCTAAAGTAGGGAACGATAGTGAGAAAGTTCGCGGGTGGCTTCCTGTGCCATTTGACGCCGGAGAGACAAGGGTAAAATCACTTCCCCATTCGGTCGCCAGGACCGTAAGCGCATTCGGACATTAATATCCCCCTCGCGAATCCAGGCGCGATAATAGGCATCGGTCTCACTTCGGTTTGCTAAAACTTGCAAGGCAGCCTTGCGATCGCCTTCATCCTGGACCTGTCGCCTCACTAAATCCCCTAATGAGTCATACTCCACTGGCTCAAAAGTTCCATGACGCACCGTCCCCTCCACATAGCGACGGGCAAAATCCCGAGGAAAGCGCAACAACAGCAACTTACGCGGGAAATAAAAATTAAACCCCCAAGCAGCCTCCAACTCCCCTTCCACCTCCTCAGACGTGGGTAAATCCCCCTGCCGCCGCATCTCCCGCAACAGCTTTGGCACCTGGGGGTCACCCCAAGCTAACACCGTGAGTTGGTCTGAAGTGATTCGGTCCAAGCGATAATTGTGCCACCCCATCTCCCCTGACGGCGTTTCTCCCCAAGCGCTGAGATACTTAGCCCGACGCACATAATGTAAACACACCGGATAAGTTGTGAATGGGACAATCCCACCTTGGGCCAACTCATAGTCAAACTGTACCACTCCCGAAGAGGAAGTGCGCCACAGTTGTTCCAGTTGGTCTTGATAGGTGTCTACCTGTTCTTGCACCTCGGGAGACAGGATGTAATCCAGGTGGATGAAAATCCGCCGTTGTCCTCGGTTTTCAAGGGGTTCTGCTGGTTTTTCATCGGCGGCGACTTGTTCCCATAAGGATTGGATCAGCACTTCTAAATTGGGCTGAATGAAGGAAATATCTTCCAGTAAGGGTAACAATTCCCGGACTTGGGATAGGGGTAACAATGCGGCATCCGGTTGAGGGCCGATCGCCCGATGTAACCCAGGCAGACTGGGCAATTCTTGCAGAGAGATACATTGATATTTCCCTCGGGATACAGACTCCAACCAGCCGAGTTCCGCCAGTTGCTTCAAATCATCGCGAATCGAACGGTGCACCGTGGTAAACGGCGCTTGTTGCACCAGTTCCTCTAGTTCCTCTGTTGCCAACCCACTCAAGTGGATGACATCCGGCATCCAAGATTCTGGGGACTGTTGGGCGCTTAAGAGCAATTCGGTGACGCTTCGGTGACAAATACAGTTGCCATCGGTGCATTGGTATTCTAACTGTTCTGCGGTCAATAGGTCACTTTTGCCGTGAGTGGGAGCAAACAGGCGATCGCGTAGGTGGGGATAAGCAAACCGCTGGGGTAAGTCCATCGCCCAAGGGGACCTCTCTCCATACAGTTTGGTCAATAAGACCCACAACCGCAGCGATCGCAACAACCGATTCCCAAGCTGGCCCCCCGCCAACCACTGCAAAATATCCGGACTGGGTGGATAAGTAAAAATACTACTCATTTCTGGAAGACCCCTCTTCAATGCCTATGCTATAGTAACACAGAGTCCAAATTCAGGAAAACCCCATGAAAGAAACCGGCATCCACCTGGAAATCAGTCAGCAGAAAACTCCCAGCGGGTTGAGATATCAACAACTCACCATAGAATTGACCCGAGGCGATCGCGTGATTTACCCCGGAGAACTCAGCAATTTAGAATTACCGAAAGGCATCGATACGACCCAGGGAATCGTCATTAACGGACGTGCGCCTATCTGGCTTTATGGCTACTTAATCCACGAACTCCACCCCACCGCCTGGGTTGCCTGTAACGACCCCAGACTCGGTGCCGTCGTGGTTGCCACCCATTCTAAAACCATGAAAATCGGTCAAGTAATTCCTTTAGAAGAACGGGGGGATGGGTTACATCCAGCCTTACTAATTGTTGGACCACCGGACAGTGGCAAAAGTGTTTTATCTCATGCTTTGTTTCAATCTTTAATCGAAAGTGACCCTAATATCTATCTGCAACGGGCCAACTGGGATGGAGAAGGGAATTATGTTTTAGAACTGTCCCGGGATGCTGACCCAGAGATATTTAAAGCGGCGAATAAGGGGGGATTAACTCCGGAATTTTTTCCCTATCATGCTCAAGCAATTCTGGAACTGAGACGTAAGAAAAATTTAACAATTGTAGATGTCGGAGGTATGGTACAACCAGAGAAGCAGCCAATATTAGAAGCCTGTACACATTATTTGATTATTAGTTCCAAACCCGAGGAAGTGGAACCGTGGCACGAATTTTGTCGCGATCGGGGGAATTTAATTCCGGTTGCCGTTATTCACAGCCGTTTAGAACCATGCCAAACCATTCACCAAGAGCAACCTTATTTAGAAATCACCTCCGGACCCTGGTTACGGGGTGGGGCCACAGCAGTTCCCGAGGTTTTGATGGAACGGGTTAAGGCATTGCTGGGTTCTTCCCTATAGGTGTTAGAGAGTTTTCTCGATGATTTTTGTTGACTGATATTCCCTAATATAGAGTAGTTATGACCTTGCTTTCTCATGCACAAGCGTTATCCGTTGCCCAAGAAGCCGTTTTACTACTAGGACGCTGGGCCGGTGCTTCTCCGTCAATACCAACCGCAACTGCTGATTCTACGGCTGTTACCCAAGCAAAAGTTCTTTTAAAATGGCCCCAGGATAGTCGGTCCAACCTAGAAAAACAAGTTAAGCCTTTGCGCTTGCTGTTTGATGCTGTTAATTTATCCAACAGTCAAGAACAAAAAAACCACTACTGGCCGGTTTGCTACATAAAAGATATGGAAGATGACGAAAGTTATCCCCCTATTCCCTATCCGCAGCCTAATGCTGATGACTTAGACAAAATTAAACCGCCTATTCAACAGGCGATCGCCAGTTTAGAGCCAGACGAGTGGAACAATCTTTCGTTATTGATGCTGATTTTAGAAAAATTTGGCTCCTATATTAGTTTTGGAGAGCAAGATAATGTTTCGTTACTCGATTTGACCCGAACTACCGCAGCGGTGGCGGCGGCACTGGCGAATCAACCCGATGCTAAATGTTTAACGTTGATTGCTGGCGATTTATCGGGGATTCAAAAATTTATCTACACTATTTCTTCCGATGGAGCCTTAAAATCCCTCCGCGCTCGCAGTTTTTATCTGGAACTGGTGACGCAAGAGGTGGTAGAGCAACTGTTGTCAGCATTGGATCTGCCCAGGACTAATGTGATTTATGCTGGTGGGGGTAACTTGTATTTACTCGCGCCGGGGGATGAGGAGACAACCGTTAAAAACACGATTGCCCAAGTCCGCGATCGCTTTAATGAATGGTTGCGAAAAACATTTCAAGGCAAAATCTTTTTAGCCCTGGATTGCTTGCCCTTTTCCACCCAGGCAGTGGGAACACCAGACTTTGCCAAAGCATGGGAAAAGGCAACTAAAAAATTGGCGGGACAAAAGTCTAGGAAGTTTCAGAGTCAAATTGCTGAACTGGTTAAACCGAAACCTGCTTACGAACCCTGCCGCGTATGCCATCGCGATGATCTTCTGAGTCTGAAACCGTTGAACCGTCAGGAAGAAGATTCTTGTTTGGCCTGTTGGATGTGTCGGACCATGTTTGACCTGGGGGCCCAATTATTTAAAGTCAAGGCGATCGCCCGTTCCAAACGCTCCACAATTAAAGGAGCTACAGACCGATTGAACATTGGCGGAACCTATTACTACTTATTTTCAGAATGGAAAACGGCCAAAGCTATATCTGAGGAGGAATCCACATTATTTTTAGTCAACGATTGGACCCTTGAACCCTACCGCACGGGCAACGCGGTCCCCCTACTGCTGGGAAATTACGGACAGCGCTGTTCAGAATCCAGTAACGAGAATACTGGACTCGAATTTATGAATGCTCGGGAAATGGCCGCAGCAGCTAAGGGTATCAAAAGAGTGGCTTCTTTGCGGATGGATGTAGACAATTTAGGCAAGATATTTGCCAAAGGTTTAGGGCAGAATCAAACCTTACCCCGACTTGCTGGACTCTCCCGCCAAATGAGTTATTTCTTTAAGGTTTACTTGAATAGCTTGGCGATGAATCGCCGGGAGAATTTACCGAAAAATGCTAAAAACCTATCTGATGACTCTCGTCAAAATCTACTCTTTATCTATGCCGGGGGTGATGATTTATTTGTGAGCGGCACTTGGAATGAAGTCGTAGAATTTGCCTTTGATATTTACCAATCTTTCCGAGCCTATACCGGGTACAATAGGGATATTACTTTATCAGGAGGTATCAGCATTGATGGGGCTAAATTTCCCCTTTATCAAGCTGCGGAGGCTTCCGGTGAAGCCGAAAAGGCGGCTAAAAACAACGGTCGAGATAGCTTGGGTTTGTTTAAGCAAGTGTTTAAATGGGATGAATGGCTTGGCTGTACTTCCCCAGCGGTGGCCGACCCTAAAGTACGGGACTATCTTAAGTCGGCTGAACATCCGCCAATCATGGGCATTTTTCCCTTGATTGAACAACTGGAGAAACAGCAGATTGAAGCCAATTATGCTCGCAGTTTTGTTCGTAGCTTGCTGGCAACGGCTCAGATGCAAGAGCAAATGATTAAAGAGATTGAAACTAAGCGGAGGACACCAATCTATGAAAAGGAAATTCAGGATATCCGATACTACTTGCATTTACCACAAATGGCATATACCTTAGCGCGATTGCCTCAACGAGTCAGGGAAAAACCGGAGTTTGCCCCGGTGCGGAAGTCCCTCAACAATCCTTATAATGCGCCTTACTTTCGGGCGATCGCAACTTGGCTAGAACTGTTAAAACGATCTCAATCCAATGACTAACCCTGTAAGACACCCCAATCGTCAAAACCCACCTAACTCTCCGCAAACGCCACGGCAATCAATGGATATTACCCAAAATATTATCCAAACAATTGACGGATTAACAGGAGGGTTACAAACCTATGACATTCGCGCTCTGGTTAACCATGCTGAAAAATTTGGCCCGTATCTCAAGCAGCAGCGCTTGGAGACTAACCAAGTGCGGAAATTTTTAGATGCAATCAATCGACTCAAATCCGTACTGGCTCAGGAAAATAATTTTTCTAAAATCGATACAGAAGTGGTACTGCTTAAGCCCAAATTAGCGTATGCAGCAGCACGAAAACCAGCAGCGAAGCCCTTGAGTGAAGTGATGTCAAAAGCAATTGACAAAGTAAAGAGCAAAGAAGACTTTGAGCGTTTAGTTCAATTCATCGAATCGATTATTGCCTACCACAAAGCAGCAGGAGGAAACTAAAGATGTCAGCCGCAACCGAACAAAAGCCATTACTTGGTAAATTTCGACTCACTAGCACGCTCAAAGTTGAAACGGGACTCCATATCGGTGGGGGTGGAGAAAACCTTGATATTGGTGGATTGGATAAACCTGTGATTCGTGACCCTCTGACTCAATATCCATATCTACCCGGTTCTTCGATTAAAGGAAAATTGCGAGCTATCTTGGAACGATTGCTCAACAAACCACTTAATAGATTCGGTGGTAGCGGAGTTTATCGCTATGAAAGCGACGATTTAGAGGATGGCTATACGGAGATTGATGGACAGTTCATTTTCTATAGAGGTGCTCGGACTTGTCAAATTAGCCGCTTATTTGGTTCGACTGGCGGTTCTAACTGCTGGGTCAAAACTTCCATTGCAACAAGTCAGGGATTAGAGCGCAATGGTACGCGAACCATTGATGGGGAGGACTACAGTAAAATAAAAGGGCGGAATGCTCCTGCTCGTTTGATTGTCCGAGATTGCCATTTGTTACCCCAATCTGCTGAACTACTCAGTAAAGTAGATACGGGTCTGTTTATGACGGAGTGGAAGTTTGAAAATAGTATTGATCGCATTACGTCAGCAGCAAATCCTCGTCAATTTGAGCGAGTCCCTGCCGGGGCTGAATTCAAGTTTGAACTCGTCTATACGGTAGAGGATGGAACACAAGCGGCAGAAGATTTACAGAATCTGGCGATCGCCTTAGCCATTCTGGAAGATGATGCCCTTGGCGGACATGGTTCTCGTGGCTACGGCAAAATCAGTTTCCACAACTTTGATTTTTTCTATCGGAGTATGGAGCAATATCGACGCATTGCTGGGGGTGATGGCGGATCGCTGCAATCCTCGATTCAGCAAGCAAAAAATACTCCAGAACTCTTAGAAAACTTTGCGAGTTTAAATCAGCAAGTCCAAAACTTATTACCAGGAGATAATGGAGCATCGTGAGCATTTGGAAATTAGTTCGGCTCAAATTTGGTAACAGTCCGGTTCACTTTGGAGAGGTAGGAATTGGACTAGAGCAAAGCAGCGAGCGGATTCGTTCTGATGCCCTATTTAGCGCCTGGATCAGCACCTATGCTCGACTGTTTGGCAAAGCGGGGGTAGAGGAATTATTAGAACGGTTTTGTTCTGAGTCTCAACCGCCCGTGCGGATGAGTTCAACCTTTATCTACTCCCGCCCCGAGGGGGAAAACGCGATTTATTACCTCCCGCGTCCCCTCAAGTTTCCTATCAATTATCCGGATGAGGATTTGCAATTTTTCAAAGAGTACAAAAAACTGACTTACCTGCCGATTCCGGTATGGCATCGATGGTATCAAGGGGAGGGATTTACCACCAACGATGCACAGGAATTGATTGACAAAACGACAAAGGAAGGCACTGGAAACGGTGCATTGCATAAAGCTGAAACTTTTAACTATGGAGAGACCTTTAAAACAGAAAAACGTCCTAAAATTGCGGTCGATCGCGTTAACGCAGCAACCAATCTGTATCATACCGGCTTCGTGCAATTTAACTGGAATCAACCGAATAACGAAATCCGCAGTTTAGCCGGATTGTACTTTCTGCTTGAGTTTCCCGAGGAAGATAAATCCTTGGAAACCAATCTTCATGCGGCCCTTGCTCTCCTTGGTGAGGAAGGAGTGGGCGGAAGGCGCTCAAGCGGTGCAGGACGATTTGAAATTGAGTGGGAGTCTTCCTTACCCAAAGATTGGCAAAAAATCCTTAAATCCCCAAAGAATATGACTCATCACTGTGCAATTAGTTTATTTTGGGATGATCCATCCGTCATGAATGAGCTGATAACAGAAGACTGTAGTTATGAAATTCAAGAGCGCAGGGGGTGGATTGCCGGTTCTCCATCTGGCCTCAATTTGCGCCGCAAATCGGTGCAAATGTTTCTGGAAGGGTCGGTATTTCCTAGTCCTCCCTTGGGTAAACTGGCGGATGTGACACCGGAGGGGTTTAAGGAACACAAAATTTATCGCAATGGCATAGCGTTGAGTATTCCCATTAAAGTTAAACCGGAGAAAATATCCAGTGATTGTCTCTAATCCTAAAACTACCCTCACGAAACCAGAGGTTTACGAGTCGAAGCGAATTCGTCTCACCAGTCAGATATTACATATTGGGTCGGAAGTTCAACGGTTAAATCCGTTTGAATATGTGCAAACCTCCAATCGCGTCTATCTTCCCCATTCGGACTCCCTGGCGAAAGCGCTCAAGCAGCAGGGGTATTTAGACGATTACATTAAAGCCATTAAAGCTCGCCAAAGCATTGTCGGATTACTGGAAAATGCGTTTGGGGAAGAAAACTGGCAAAATGCCAAAGACCCGAATAATCAGCCCATTTTTCCGAAACTATTTAGCAGTCGGAAATGGCCGGAGGGACAGGTAACGGATCTGCGCCCGATGATTAGAAATGGCATGGGACAGTTCTATCTTCCCGGTTCTTCGATTAAAGGAGCGATCCGAACAGCGATCGCCTACCATCTTCTCAAACACGCAGACAAGTATCAAGTTCCTCAACAGCATCGCGTCAGCGCGATCGAGGAAAAACTCCGGGAAACCATTGGAGGCGGAGGTCTTTCAAAATTTAAGCAGAAATGGTTGGATGATGACTTGTTTGAAAGAAATTTATTTTCTAACTTTGATTTATCCTATCAAGGACAACTCATCCGGGCAAAACTTGGGCCAAATACCGATTTTATGCGGGCAATTCAAGTCACCGATTCTCAGCCCTTAGTGGAACATACAGTCCCTAATAAACAAGGAAAAGAACTTCCTTACAACATTCCCGTTGTTGCTGAGGTGATGGTGTCCAGTCACTATCCAAACTGGCAAGCTAAATATCGAGCGTCAATTTATGCCGAGATGGTCGTCAAAGTGCGGACAGAGTTTACGCTATCTTTAGATCCAAAAATGCTGTCTTGGTTTTCGCACCAAAGAGGCATGAAACTGCCCTTTCAAAATCTGGAAGACATTTTGAATATTTGTCAGGAGTTTGCCCAGGATCAATGGAAATTTGAACATAATTACTGGGAGAATATTAAAAACAACGCAAAGGATAATGGTCGCAATTTAGACTTTAGTGGAATTCGGGACATTTACGAAGCTGAAAAATGTCCCCATAGTCTGAGACTAGGTTGGGGCAGCGGAATGGGGGGGACTACGGTTAATTTACTCTTTACCGATGACTTAGTAGCCAATATCCGGGATGCTTGTGGCATTCGAGCGCCTGGATTTAAAGCCCCGAAATCCAGACGGACAGTCGTTAGTCACCAAGGAGAAATCAAATATGTTCCGGGATGGGTGAAGTTTATGGAGTTGAAGAACTAATGCTAATCCGTTCAACTTGGACTCTATCTGTCGCCAGTTCCACTGTTTTACCCCATTCTTATCATTTGGAACTGGGGAAAAAACTACATCGGCACATGGGGTTAGAAATGGAGGGAAATAAAACCCCGGATATTGCTTTTTCTTCCCTCCAGGGTTATTACAGCAGTTCCAAAGAATTTTGTACCTTTCACCCGGAGGAGTTGTACAGATTATCCCTGTGTGGATTGACCGAATCGGCTTCTAAAGCGATCGCCAATCTGGACTTATCGGATACCCTGGAATTTCTGGGCGCTGAATTCAACCTCAGCGATCGCGAAGATGAAATCACCAGCTACGAACAACTTTACACTACATTAGTCGCTAACGAACCCGAACCCGTTCGACACTTTAACCTGCAATTTACTACCCCGACTGCTTTTTCCCAACAACAGGTTTATTTACCATTACCCGTTCCTGCTTTGATGTTCCAAAGTTGGTTGATGCGGTGGAACGAATTTGGGCCGGTTTACCTGGGGAGTGATGAACTGATTACTTATTTAAGTCAGGCGATCGCCCTTTCCAGACATAAACTTTCCACCCGTGCGTTTCAAGTTCATCGTAGTTTTATCAGCGGGTTTGTGGGCGATGTCACTCTAAAAACTCGCACCCGCGCCGATCCATTACTGGCAAATGTCGCTCACTTGCTGATTCGCTATGCCGAATTTGCCGGAACAGGCATCAAAACCCGCTTAGGCATGGGACAAACTTACATAAACTTAACTCATCCTCAGACTACGAACAATGATTAATAACCTCATTTCTACCATCGGTACGAGCCTATTAAAACCCAACTTAAAAGGACTCCCTTCATCGGAAGGTTATGAAAGTTGGTTAGAAAGACAACCCCCAGGCGATCGCCCCTATCTTTCTTTGGAACTAACTCAAAACCTCAAACAGGCTTTAGAACATCAGGAATGGAAGCAGGTAGCGGAATTATTAGCGACTATTCCAGCAACAGTCCGTTTGTGTGGAGCGGAAATTAATTCCATTGCCGACTTAATTTTTAGGCAATATTGCGCGGAAAAATCTTTATTGGTATTCTGTCATTCCGCTACTGATGAAGGACGCCAGATTGCCGAAGTTTTAGATTTTTACTATAAGGCTAAGGGATATTTGACACAAAAACAGGAAATCGAACACCTCCAAGACAAAGACCCCAAACTGTTTCGGACAAAAGGACTGCGTAATTTGGCAAAAGAAATGGGAAAAATTGTGCAAGAACGACAGGCTCGGTTTTGTGCAATTAATGCCACAGGTGGCTACAAAGCACAAATTGCTATAGCAGTGCTGATGGGACAAGCCCTAGGAATTCCTGTTTATTATAAGCACGAGCTATTTAGCGAAATTATTGCGTTCCCGCCGATGCCAATTTCTTTAGATTTTCCCCTGTGGTTAGAAAAAAGTGGTTTGTTGACTGCTTTGGATCGGGGTGAAATTATCACATCCCTAGAAGTTGAAGAAGATTGGGATGAGCGCCTCGAACCCTTGGTTGAGCGAATTGAAATGGATAAGAAGGAGTATTTAGAACTCTCCGCAACAGGGCAAATTTTTCATGAAACATTCAAAGGGCGATTTGAGTCGGATTTGGACCGGATATTACCACCGCCAGTCCCTGCTACGGAGAAAATTAGACCTCGCTTACCTCGCCATAGCTGGGGTAATGCAGAAAACCCAATTCTTAATTTTCTTCAGAAAGTTATTGATAACTCTCCTTACGTTCGCGCTTGTCGCACTGACTATTGGAATCCGGATTTGCCGTCGCCCGTTTTATTTCGGATGAAAGGAGAGGAAATCGAAGGGAGTTTTAGTAAGGGAACTTGGACTGTAAAATTTATTATTGAAACATCAGCCACAACAAGGGGACAGTCTTTAGCTTGTGTTGCAGATTTGAATCGTTCTCTTCAGAATTTCACCTGAAGACTCCTTAAACTTGATGCCATTTAGTTCAGTAATTTGGAGAATGACCATGAAAGCCATTTCATTTTTAGGCTATAATCCCCGAGGATATACAGAAACCACTTATCTGAACCCTACGGGAGAATTGAAATACCAGACTCAATTTTTTCAAGAGGCATTAGTTGAGTTTTATCATCCAGAAGTGCTGTATGTATTGCTGACCAAAACAGCAGAAACAGGAATTCCCCAAGGAGAAACCGTCTCCAGTTGGGAAACCCTTCAAAAACGATTAGAGGGTCGGGTAAATTTGCAGCCGATTTTTAATGTACCCGAAGGACATACCCAAGCCGATATCTGGAACTTGTTTAATCTATTAACAGGCTGTTTACAACAAAAAGATTCTGTCTTGTTTGATATCACTCATGGGTTTCGCTCTTTACCCGTCCTCTCCTTAATCGCTGTTAGTTTCTTGCGAGTGGTTCGGCAAGTCAAAATTGAAGGCTTAATCTACGGGGCCTTTGATGCCAAAAATAAAGAAACCAATGAAACTCCCACCTTTGATTTACTGCCGATGGTTAGTTTGCTAGATTGGACAACCGCAACGGACCAATTTTTGAAAACGGGTAATGGGCAGGAATTAGCCAGTTTGCTAGGCCAGAGTGACGAGGAAGCTAATCAAAATTTAGCCCAAAGTATTAATGCCATTTCTGGAGGATTGCAACTGTTACGTCCGATGGATGTGATGGTTGAATCCGCAGCGTTATCGATTAATATTGAGAAGGCTGCTCCCAGTATTGCTCAGTCAGTCCCGCCATTTGTTACCTTGCTGAAGCGGATAGAACAAGATTATGGGAGTTTTGCTTTAGCCAATCCCACGGATTATACCACCCAGGCTAAAAAGAGTTTATTGCAAGAGCTGAAAATCATAAACTGGTATGCAGAGAAAGGGCAATTTGTCCAAGCTCTCTGTTTAGCGCGAGAATGGTTGCCTTCTTTGCTCTGCTATCATTTTAATCTTGACCCTTTGGTTAACTACCCCAATCGAGAGGAAATGGAACTCTTATTAGCGGGTGGGAAAATAAAAGACAAAGAGTCTCAGTATTTAGAGGAATGGAATAAAATTGCCAAACCCCAGCGCAAACAGTTAACTAACCTCTGGGGAGGAAGTTTTAATTTTGCTAATTTACGAAATGACGTTCTGCACGCAGGCTTCCGAAAAAATCCTAGAGATGCAAAACAAATTGAGCAAGAGGCAAAGCAAATCATCGCAGAACTTCAAGCTATTAAAAATACTTGGAAGTTAGGAGAGTAAAATTCTAGCTTTTTCCTTAACCCGGTGCGTTAGCAAACATTACGAGCAACCCGATCGCCTGTTAATCTGTTAATGCTGATGCACCCTACCCCCTCCTTAACTTCTGAGCGCTCAACCCATCAGTTAGATCCATGTCCCTGGTAACATCGAGTAAGCTCCCCAGGGACAACCCTGGAATTCTGGACAATTTTATTCCTTACTGCCCGGGAAACTCTCTGCTAGGATAATGATAATGACTATTCCTCCTTTGGAAACCGGAGAATCCAAACCGTCCCCTGCGGTTGCTTCAGCATGGGAACTGGTCCAAACTCTCTCTAAAATCAAGGGAGTGAAGAGAGTCAGAGCGATCGCCCCTAGACCCACGGATTTGCACTGGCTTCAATTTGACTTGGCATTACAACCGGACAGTGAATTATCCGATGAATCCTGGGAAAAAATCCAAGATTTAATCATTGATGCTGAATGGAGTCTTCGGGATAGTACCCAGGAAAAATGGTACTTTCACTCAGAAGTAATCGAAAATTATCCGACCCTTCGAGAAGGGGCTAAAGTCATTGCTGATTCTGATTAAAAATCCTTTAATTCCTTGCTCAAAAGTAAATAATCTGGTACAAAAAACTGGTTTTAGTGCCTTTTAAATAATACTGTATCGATTTCCTAGTAGAAACCTGGGGAAACTATTTAGATAGGGTTGAGGAGATTGCGATCGCAGAATTTGGGATGTTGAACAATGATTTATTTATTAGGCACAAATACTGGGATTCAATATTTAACGGTACCCAGTTAAACTGTAACCGATAAATTGAAAGCTACTCCTGGTTAAATTATTGGTTTAAAGGCGTCAGCAAACATCTGCTGACGCCTTTAAATCATTAACTCTCGGTTCTTTCGTTCAACCAGGCGACGAGATCCGCTTCACTGGTAAAATCCAATAGGGCCTCGCTCAACTCCTCTAACTGGAGAATCGATAACTGTCGGACTGCCAAATCTAACTCGGGAGAAATGCCTCCGCAACGGCGATTGAGTAAACGTTGAACCAGGGAAAGAGCCTCTTGCCGTATCCCCTGTTCGATTCCTTGTTCGAGTCCCTGTTTGATTCCCTGTTCGATTCCTTGTTCCATCCAACTGGTGACAATTTCCATGACTCCCTCCTGTTCTTGGGGTAAAATGGTACTCAATTGTGCTTGAAATAGGGCTTGTTCTTCTGGATTTAAGCGTAGGTAAACATCGATAAATCCGGA